>JAQTVA010000210.1 GCA_028707055.1 Candidatus Bipolaricaulis sp.
TCCTGGGTCGTGCCGGAAAGCAGCCTGGGTTGTGGGGACGCTCGCGGGACATCGCCATGATCGATCCAGAGGAGCTGCGGCGGCAGGAGTACGTGGGGCGCGTGAATCGCGTCATGGACTACGTTCGGGCCAACCTGGCCGGGGACCTCCGACTCGAGACCCTGGCGCGCGTCGCGAGTTTCTCACCGTTCCACTTCCATCGCGTGTTTCGATCGATCGTCGGGGAGACGTTAAACGACTTCATCCGGCGAGTCCGCGCCGGCGCGGCCGCGGGGCGGCTCCTCAACAACCCTCGAGCCTCAATCACGGAAATCGCCGTTCAGTGCGGCTATTCCTCGTCCTCGGCGTTCGCACGCGAGTTTCGCGGCGCGTTCGGGATGAGCGCGTCGGAGTTCCGTCGCGGCGGACGCGACGCCGTGCGCAAGATTCGTCAAGTCGAGCGCAAGAATGTGCAACCGGACAGCAAGGGAGGGAAAGACTCCGCGCCGGCCGGCGACTACACTCCGACCATCCCAACCGCCAGGAGGTACTCGATGAAGTTCAACGTGGAAGTGAAACCGATGCCCGAGTGGAACGTGATCTACGCGCGGCACATCGGCGCGTACAACAAGATCGGTGAAGCGTTCGAACGGCTCTTCAAGTGGGCCGAGCCGCGGGGTCTGGTTCGATTCCCGGAGATGGTGTCGCTCGCCATCTACCACGACAGTCCGGAGATCACGGACGCGGCGAAACTGAGGTCGGACGCTTGCCTGACCGTACCCTCGGGAACAAAGGTCGACGGCGAGATCGGAACGATGAAGATCCCCGGCGGGCTGTTCGCGGTGGCCCACGTTGAGATGGATGTCAGCCAGTTCGGCGAAGCGTGGGACAAACTGATCGGCGAGTGGATGCCGAAGAGCGGCTACCAACCCGACGACCGGATGTGCTACGAGATGTACCTCAACGATCCGGACACGCACCCCGAGAAGAAGTGGATCGTCGACATCTGTGAGCCGGTGCGCGCTCTGTAGGTTCGGCGGGATGCGGATCACGACCCGCGCCCCGGTTCATCCGGGGCGTCCGTCTTGCCTGGGTCGCGAGGTTCGTCGACGATGCCCGGAGGGAGGCAGCATGCAGTACCGTACGTTTGGACGGCTCGATTGGCGACCTTCGGCGCTGGGCTTCGGCGCCATGCGCCTTCCGATCTTGGATGGCGATCCGGGAAAGATCGATGAGGCGCTGGCCGCGCGGATGATCCGGACGGCCGTCGATCACGGCGTCAACTACTTCGACACGGCGTGGCCGTATCACCGCGAGCAGTCCGAGCGATTCCTTGGTCGATGTCTTCGTGGCGGGGACCGCCGGCGGGTCCGCATCGCTACGAAATTGCCGTCGCCTCGAGTCGCGACGCCGGGGGACTTCGACCGCTTCCTCGACGAGCAGCGGCGCCGTCTTCAGACGGAGAGGATCGACTTCTACCTCCTCCACGGACTCAACAAGGAGCACTGGGCCAAGCTCCGCGGCCTCGGAGTTCTCGAGTGGGCCGAGCGGGTCCGACGTGAAGGACGGATCGGGGAATTCGGCTTCTCCTTTCACGACGATCTCGCCACGTTTCGCGAGGTGGTCGACGCCTACGACTGGGGCTTCTGTCAGATCCAGTACAACTACATCGACGTCGAATTCCAGGCCGGAAGGGAAGGGCTGCGCTATGCGGCGAAGCGCGGACTGGCCGTGGTCGTGATGGAGCCGCTGCGCGGCGGCTCGCTCGCGTGCCCCGCGCCGCGCGAGGTCTTGGCGCTGTGGGACTCGGCGCCGCGGCGGCGTTCGCAGGCCGACTGGGCCCTGCAGTGGGTGTGGAACGACCCCGACGTCTCGCTCGTCCTGTCCGGCATGTCGACCCTGGGCCAGGTTGAGGAGAACCTCGCGAGCGCCGACCGCTCGGGGGTCGGGTCCTTGAGCGAGGATGAGCTAAGCCTTGTCGAACGTGTTCGCAACGCGTACCGCGCGCTCGCCCCGATCCCATGTACCCGTTGCGGCTACTGTCAGCCCTGCCCGCACGGCGTAGCCATTCCACGGGTGTTCACCCTCTACAACGATGCGATGGCGTATGGCGACCTCGCCCGCCTGGGACGCATGTACAGGAACGCCGCGTTTGTAGGCCCCGAGAGCCGCGCGGATCAGTGTGTCGCCTGCGGGACGTGCGAGGCCACGTGCCCTCAGCAGATCCGGATTGTCGAGTGGCTCCGGAAGGCGCACGGCGCCCTTCTTTCCGCGGGAGAGACGGAGTCGCCTCCGCGCGACGGCTGAGAGAGGGGCTTCGACAAACACAACGTACGCTCGGGATCCCCGAGGGGGCTCGTTCCCCGAGCCGGATCCCGGTATACTGCTCTTCCCAAGGGCGTTGCGCCCTCGGCACGCCTGAAGGAGGATCTATCCGCTACTACGAGGAGCCCGAACGAGCCATACGGGGTCCCCGCAAGAACCCTCCGCCCAAGCTTCCCCCGGCGGAGGAGAAGACGGTCGAAGAGGAGCTCCTGGCCCATCTCGAGCCCCTGATTGAAGATCATCTTCTGACGGACGTCGTGCGTCCCATTAAGAGCGGCAAGGAGGCTGTCGTCTACTGCTGTCGGGCCGACGCTTCGTTGGGCCGGGAGCTCGTGGCCGCCAAGGTCTACCGCCCTCTCGA
>JAQTVA010000211.1 GCA_028707055.1 Candidatus Bipolaricaulis sp.
ATCTCGATCAGGCCGTCGTAGCGGCCGCCACCGATCAACGTGTCCTGCGCGCCGAGGTCGGACGACATGAGCTCGAACACGGTGCGGGTGTAGTAGTCGAGGCCGCGGACGAGGCGCGGGTCGATGGCATAGGCGAGCTCGAGCCGGTCGAGCCAGCCGCGCACAGCCGCGAAGTGCGCAGCGCAGTCGGGGCAGAGGTGATCGGCGCTCCCCGGCGCCTTCTGGATGAACGGCTGGCAGCGCTCTTCTTTGCAGTCGAGGATGCGCAACGGGTTGTCGCCGAGTCGCCGGCGGCAGTCGTCGCACATCCGATCGATCGCCGGGGCGAAGTGCTGGCGGAGGATGTCGCGGTAGTGGGCGCGGTCTTCGGCGCAACCAATGGAGTTGAGGCGCAGCCGCAGGCCGCCAAGGCCGAGGAGTTCCATGAGCGACCAGGCGAACGCGATGACCTCGGCGTCGACGCTCGGGTCGAGGGCACCCAAGACCTCGATCCCGTACTGGTGAAACTGGCGGTTCCGTCCCTTTTGCGGCTTCTCGTAGCGGAACATCGGTCCGAGGTAGAAGAGCTTCTGGAACGGCTCCGACGTTTGCCACCCGTGCGTGAGGTAGGCCCGGGCGACGGACGCGGTGCCTTCGGGACGAAGGGTGAGGGAGCGTTCGCCGCGGTCCTGGAAGGTGTACATCTCCTTCGTGACGATGTCGGTCGCTTCGCCGACGCCGCGGGTGAACAGCTCGGTGTGCTCGACGAGCGGAACACGGATCTCGCGGTAGTTGTAGCGCCGCGCCATCTCGCGCACCGCGTCCTCGGCGAGCTGCCACCACGGGATCTCATCGGGGAGGATGTCGTACATCCCTCGGACCAGGTCGTAGCTCATTTCAGCTCGCGCAGGACGTTGACCATCTCGATCAGGCTCTCGGCGGCCTGGACGCCCTTGTTCCCGGCCTTCGTTCCGGCCCGCTCGATCGCCTGATCGACGGTGTCGGCGGTGATGACCCCGAACGTGACGGGGATGTCGGCGTCGAGGCCGACGCGGGCGACGCCCTTTGTGATCTCGTTCGCGACGTACTCGAAGTGCGGCGTAGCGCCGCGGATGACGGCGGCGATTGCGATGACGCCGTCGTAGCGGCCGGTGGCCGCCATGTCCTTTGCGGCCCGCGGAACCTCGAACGCGCCGGGCACCCAGCAGACGTCGATCGCCGCCTCGGCGACGTTCGAGCGGCGCAACCGGTCGACGGCGCCTTCGAGGAGCCGTCCGGTGATCAGGTCGTTGAATCGGGCAACGACAATGCCGACGCGAAGCCCTTTCCCATCAAGCTTCCCTGCGAAGGTCTTCCCCACGATGTCCTCCTCTTGCCGGCCGCCGGACTCGTCCGCCCCGCGGCCTTACACCTTGTTCAGCTTGTGCCCCATCTTCTCTTTCTTCGTCCGAAGGTACCTGCGATTGTAGTCGTTGGGCGCCGTCTCGATCGGGACCTGCTCCACGATGTCGAGCCCGTACCCGGAGAGGCCGACGACCTTCTTCGGGTTGTTGGTCATGAGACGGATCGAGGTGAGCCCGAGGTCGCACAGGATCTGGGCGCCGATTCCGTAGTCGCGCAGGTCGGCATCGAAGCCGAGCCGCTCGTTCGCCTCCACAGTGTCGAGCCCTTGATCCTGCAGCTGGTACGCGCAGACCTTGTTGAGAAGGCCGATTCCGCGGCCTTCCTGACGCATGTAGACGAGAACGCCGAGGCCTTCCTCGCCCATTCGTTCGAGCGCGCGCTGAAGCTGGCTCCCGCAGTCGCAACGGAACGATCCGAAGACGTCGCCCGTCAAGCACTCGGAGTGAACGCGCACGAGGACGTTCTTCTTCCCCGCGACGTCGCCCATGACGAGGGCCACGTGCTCGTCCTCCTCGATCGGACTTGTGTAGCTGTGGATGACGAAGTTGCCGAAGCGGGTGGGCAGCTCGGCGGTCGCCGCGCGTCGCACCAGCCGCTCCGTTCGCTTCCGGTACGCGATCAGGTCCGCGATATTGACCAGGCCGAGGCTGTGCTTCTCGACGAAGGCTTCGAGCTGGGGCAGGCGGGCCATCGTTCCGTCTTCGTTCAGGATCTCGCAAAGGACGGCCGCCGGCTTCAGCCCGGCGAGCCGCGCGAGGTCGACGGTCGCTTCGGTGTGGCCGGCGCGGCGCAGGACGCCGCCCGAGCGCGCGACGAGCGGGAAGATGTGGCCGGGACGAGCGAGGTCGTCGGCCCGCGTCTCCTCATCGACGAGCAGACGGATCGTCTCGGCGCGGTCGTAGGCCGAGATTCCGGTCGAGATCCCGTGCCGCGCATCCACGGACACGGTGAACGAGGTGCCGTGCAGCGCGGTGTTGTCCGGACACATCGGGGCGAGACCGAGGCCGCGGGCGCGTTGCTCGGTGATCGGAACGCAGATCAAGCCGCGTCCGTGCGCCGCCATGAAGTTGACGGCGTCGGGCGTCGCGTGCTCGGCGGCCATGACGAGGTCACCCTCGTTCTCGCGGTTCTCGTCATCCACCAGCACCAGGATTTCGCCCGCTCGGTAGCGCCGGATCGCTTCCTCAATGCTTAGAAACATGCGCGATCATCCTCTCCACGTACTTCGCCAGGATGTCAAACTCCAGGTTCACCGAGTCCCCCGCGCGTCGCTCGTGAAAG
>JAQTVA010000212.1 GCA_028707055.1 Candidatus Bipolaricaulis sp.
CGCAGGGCAGGCCGCATGCGACAGCCCGCTCCGCCGCACGGACGATCCCCATCGGAGATAAAGCGTGTGCCCCCGAACTGCTCGCTTCACCGAACGTCGCCCGTCGGATAGCCTATCGGGGAAGCCGATCTGTCGCGGGGAGGTTCGCTGTGAGAATCGTCGATCTGGCCGCTGAGCACCTGGACTCCTACCTGGTCTGTCTCGAGGACTGGTCCGACGAAATGAAGGAGGCCGGCGACCACAAGCGCTGCTGGTACGAGCGCGCCAAGCGCGAGGGCCTTCGAGTCAAGCTGGCGCTCAATGACGAGGGAACCGCCGGCGGGATGATCCAGTACGGACCGATCGAGGCGTCTACCGCCGAGGGAGAGGACCTCTACTTCGTCTACTGCATCTGGGTCCACGGCTACAAGGAAGGGCGCGGCAACTTCCGGCACCTGGGAATGGGCAAAGCGCTCCTTGAGGCAGCAGAGGAGGACGTCCGCGCCATGGGAGCGAAAGGAATGGTCGCGTGGGGTATCTCGCTTCCATTCTGGATGAAGGCGTCGTGGTTCCGAAAGCACGGGTACCGGAAGGTCGACAACCAGGGCGGCCAGATTCTCTTGTGGAAGCCCTTCACTCAGGACGCCGTCGCGCCCAAGTGGATCCGACGGCGGAAGAAGCCGGAAGGAACGCCCGGGCGAGTCACCGTCACGTCGTTCAAGAACGGTTGGTGTCCGGCCCAGAACCTGATCTACGAGCGGGCGAAGCGCGCGACCGCGACGTTCGGCGACCGCGTCGTCTTCCACGAGCTCGACACCTCCAATCGAGATACGTTCCTCGAGTGGGGCATCTGCGACGCCCTGTTCATCGAGGACAAGGCGGTCCGCACCGGCCCGCCGCCGTCGTACGAGAAGGTGCGGCGCCTCATCGAGAAACGGCTCCAGAAGTCGTCGCGCTCCTAGCCGGCGGCGCCGCGCTCTATGCCGCCAGCTTCCTCGTGATGTGCTCTTCGACCAGCCGCTCGAGGATCGGGAACGGCATCGCGCCGTTGCCGATGATGAGGTCGTGAAACTCGATCAGGCGGAACCGCTCGCCGAGCGCCGCCTCCGCCCGCTCGCGCAGCGCGACGATCTCGAGCATGCCGATCATGTACGACAGCCCTTGCGCCGGGAACCCGACGTAGCGAGCCATGCTCCAGTACTGCGATCCCATCGGGGCGCCGCGCTCGGTCTCGTAGTACGCGGCCGCCTGCTCTGCCGACCATCCCAGGGAGTGGATCCCCGTGTCCATCACGACGCGGCACGCGCGCTGCAGCTCGAGGTCGAGGCGTGCGAGATCCTGAAGCGGCGTGGCGTAGAGACCCAGGTCAACCGCCAGCCGCTCCGAATAGAGAGCCCACCCCTCGAGGAACGCGATCGGCGCCTCGATCCGCCGAAAGAGCGGCAGGTCGAGGCCCGCGGCGATCGTCATCTGGAAGTAGTGGCCCGGAGTCCCTTCGTGGTAGGCAACGACGGGAACCGAGTTGAGATCGACGACCCCGCCGTCCATGTTCACGTAGTAGACCCCCGGCCGCGACCCGTCGATCGCCCCGGGCGCGAAGTAGCAGCTCCCCGACCCGGGAGGGGCCGCGCGGATCTCGAGCGGGTACTTCGGCGTCAGACTACAGGCCGTCGGAATTGCCGCATTCGCCAGCATGAGGGCACGCTCGTTCTCGGCGAGGTACGCCGCTTGACCTTCTGGCGTGGAGAGGTCGTACGTCGGCTCGCCCGCGTTCGCCGCACGCCTCAGGTCGAACATCGACTGGTTCGGGTCGAGGCCGAGCGCCGCGTACTTCTCACGCATCTCCGCCTGGATGCGGCTCACCTCGGCAAGGCCGATGTCGCGCGTCTCCTCCGCCGACCGATCGAGGGTCGTTTGGCTCCGCAGCCTGTAGGCGTAGTACGCCTCGCTGTCAGGGAGCGCCGTCGCGCCGCCGACCTCGGGGGCCTTCGATCGGATCTCCTCGAGGTGTCTGAGCAGCGCGACGAAGCCGGGGATGAACGACTTCTCCACCCCATCACGCACCGCGGCGAGGGCGTCGTCCCGCTCTTTGTCCGCCAACCATTGCATCGCGGCGAGCCGCTCGCCGAACGACGTCCAGAGGATGGTTCCCTCGACGCGTACGCGCGACGCGTTCACCGCACCCCACGGCGCGGCGCCCAGGTACTGGCGGATGCGCGACGTCGCCATGTCGATCGTGAACCGGGCCGGCACGATTCCCCGTTCCTCGCGGTACTCGAGAGCCTCGACGAGCCGATCCATCTTCTCGCCCACGAGCGACAGGCGCGTGATGTAGTCCTCGAGATTCTCTTTCGTCACGAGCGGGTGGTCGTCGACGAATAGAGCCACGAGCGTCGCATCCGTGCTCCAGCCAGAGAGACCGATCCCCGCGACCGGGTAGTCGTGGAACGCGTACGGCTCACCGCGGATCCAGTCGTCGAGGTACCACTCGTAGATGTCGTAGGAAAGGCGGTCCGCATCGCTGAGTGCCTCGCGGTCGTACCCGTGCAGAACGTCGACGACGCCGCGGTAGAGGGCGTAGTTCTCGAGGATGAACTCCGGCGACACGTCCGTGAGCCGGTCGTCGCGCACCCCGAACTGCGCCGAAAGCCCGGCGCTCGTCACCGCCTCCGGGTTCCGTAC
>JAQTVA010000213.1 GCA_028707055.1 Candidatus Bipolaricaulis sp.
CTGCGTCCGTGGACGGCGACGCGTCGAGGAGGATCGCCTCCCCCTGCGACGGGGAGGACGGGCCGAACGAGAACGCGGCCGCGGGAGGGCGGTTGGCGATCCGCAGGGATTCCGTCTGGACGCTTTGGTCTCCCTGTTCGTCTGCGACGGTGAGAGACACCGTGTACCGCCCGGGCCGGACGTACGTGTGCTCGGGATGCTGGGCGGATGTCGAGGCGCCGTCACCGAAGCTCCAGCTCCACGCGGCGACTTCCGTCTCCTCGTCGCTGGACTCGTCCTGGAAGCGCAGCCGATCGAGGGTGAACAGCTCGCGGCGGCCGGAGAGCGAGCGGACGCTGAAGTCGGCCACCGGAGGGCGGGACAGGGCGACGTCGATCCACTGCCGGGCGTGAGCGACGGCGCCCTGGTCGTCAACCACGGCGAGCGAGGCCTCATACCGCCCTGGGAGGGCATACGTGTGCGACGTGACGGCCGGTCCGGTCTCGGTGGTCCCGTCGCCGAAGTCCCACACGTAGCGATCGATCCAACCGGACTCGTCGCTCGATCCCGTGGCGTCGAAGCGCGCGGCGCGGCCGGGAGCCGGGGACGGCGGATCCACGCGGAAGAACGCTTCCGGCGCGAGGTTGGAGGCGCGGTTCTGCCGCCTCGGTGTGCCGGGGCCGCCGAGCGTAGCGTCCTCTCCGATCGGTGGACACGTCGCCCAGGCCGTGGGTGCGTCGTCGAGGCACGGGGCGATGCGCTCCATCGATCGGCAGGGAGGGACTCCGTGAGCGTTGGTTCCCGCCGCCCAGGGCGGAGCCTCCGAGGATTTCGGGAGGGCGTTTGCCGTGTCGACGAGGTTCTGCGCCGAATCATACAGGAAGAGGATTTCCCCGCGATCGTTGAGCGCGCCGGAGTAGATGAGGTCGGCGGCAACGCCAGGAACGGCGTCGTCCGAGTTGCGCTCCAGGAGGAAGTAGCCGCGTGCGGGCGAGGCGGGGTCAACGGGGAAGATCGTCCCGGAGAGGGCGATGTCCGGGGAGCCGTCCGAGGACACGAGACGCCATCCGTCGAGGTCGACGGGGTCGTCCGTTGTGTTCACGAGCTCGACCCACTCTGCGCCCGGATCTTCCGGTCGTCCGCCCCAACAGACTTCACTGATGCGGATGGGTCCGCACGTCGCCTCCGGAGCCACCGCGAGCACGCACCGTGCCGCGATCAGCACCGCCATGATCGCCACGACTCGTCGGATCATCGAACCTCCCGCCACGGCGTCACCGGTCTCGGTCGGAATGGAGGATTCGCTCGAACGGAGCCAGCATAGCACGGGGGCTCAGGGGGAGCCAACGCGGCGAGAGGGCTAGTGAGCGCCCTCCGACGAGGCGGCCTCGTGACGCTCGTAGGCCTCGATGATCCGTGCGACGAGCGGGTGGCGGACGACGTCGGATCGATCGAGGTAGACGAAGGAGATCCCGTCGATGCCCTGGAGCACGCCCTGGACGGCGATCAGGCCGGAGATGCGCTCCTCGAGGTCGACCTGAGTGATGTCGCCGGTGATGATCGCCTTGGAGTGGAAGCCGAGACGCGTGAGGAACATCTTCATCTGCGTCGGGGTCGTGTTCTGGGCCTCGTCGAGGATGACGAAGCTGTTGTTGAGCGTGCGTCCGCGCATGAACGCCAGCGGCGCCATCTCGATCCGGCCGAACTCGGTGAGCTTCTCGAACTCGCTGACCGGAATCATGTCGAACATCGCGTCGTACAGCGGGCGCAGGTACGGGCTGACCTTGGCTTGGATGTCGCCGGGAAGGAACCCGAGCTCCTCGCCCGCCTCGACGGCCGGCCGGGTCAACAGGATCCGCTTCACCTTCTCCCGCTTCAGGAAATCGATGGCCATGGCGACGGCGAGGTACGTCTTCCCTGTGCCGGCGGGACCGATCGCGAAGACGACGTCGCTGTCGCGCACGGCCTGTACGTAGCGGTGCTGGCCGACCGTCTTGGCACGGATCTCCTCGCCCCAATGGGTGACGCGAACCACATCCGACAGGACGCCGTCGACGTGAGTACCCGCCTTGATTTGCTCAACCAGGTAACGGACATCGGCTGTGGACGGGCAGTGGTTCTTCTCGACGAGCCCGAGAAGCTTCTCGAACAGCGCACGGACCTGCTCGACCTCTTCCGCCCGCCCCTCGATGCGGATGGTCTCGCCGCGGGCAAGGATCTTCGCCGAGAACGACTTCTCGATCTCCTTCAGGTTGCGGTTGTACTGCCCAAGAACCGCCGTGGCCTCAGCGTTGTCACGCAGGGTGAGTTCCGTCTGAATCGTCTCGATCTTCGCTCACTCCTTCCAGGCCGTCCGGCAGCGTTCGCGTGATCCGTACGGGATGCTCCATGCCCACAGGACGAGCGGTCGATGCATCGAAGGTGACGCGGATGTAGTCCGACGTGTACCCGCGATGCTGACGCCCCGTCCGCTCCTCGACGAGCACATCTTCGACCCTTCCCCGTCGCCCGTCAAGCAGTCGCTCTCGGACCGGGCGCCAGGCGTCGGCGACCCGCTCCGCGCGGCGCCGCTCTGCCTCAACCGAGACGGCGCCGGCCAGGGTCGCGGCCAAGGTTCCGGGTCACGGGGAGTAGCGGAAGACGTGCAGGTTCGAGAACCGCACATCCTCGATG
>JAQTVA010000042.1 GCA_028707055.1 Candidatus Bipolaricaulis sp.
GACCGCGCACCGCGCCCTGGTTCTCACCCAACGACCCGGGTTCCGGCTGCGTACCGGTTCGCGCCCACCGAACTTCAGACCCCGCATGTCTCCCAACCCAACGAACCCAATGAACCCACGAACTCAACGAACTCCGGACCCGGACCCCGGACGTCTCTCAACCCAATGAACCCAACGAACCCCATGAACCGCCGCGCCCGGCCCTAGTCAACCGCTAGCTGGGCGCGGCGATACTTCGTCCACAGGTCGATCGCCAACTCCGTCGCCGACGCCTCCACCCCGCGGCGGCTGAAGAACTGGAGGACGTTTTCGATGTCGCGCTTGAGAACGTTGAACGCTTCATCGTTCCAGCGGGCATGGACCACCTGCGGCAGGTCGATGATCACGAGCCGGCTGTCCCAGAGGAGCATGTTGTACGGCGACAAGTCGCCGTGGACGCGGTCCTTCGACAGGAAGATGCGGATGTTACGCATCGCCTGATCGAAGAGCTGCTGCGCCTCCGCCGGAGTCAACGTGGCTCCGACCAGGGTCGGGGCCGGACGTGTGGCGTCCCCGACGTACTCCATCAGAATCCCCGAGCCACAGTGCGCGATCGGGGCGGGCACGTCCGCGCCTGCGGCGTGGAAGGCGCACAGGTTGGCGTACTCCTGTCCGACCCAATCGGCGAACACCATCTCCTTGCCGTGCTGCTTGCCCGACTTGATCGCGCGTTCCTGGCGCGAGTCCGGCTTGTAGACGCGGAAGCGCCCATCGGCGTAGATCTTGCTCATACGGTAGTGCGCGCCGATACCGATCGCGTAGACCTTCGCCGCGACCAGTTCGCGCCCCGTTGACGGGTGGGCGCGACAGCAGTAGACGGTCGCCTCCTTGCCGCTCTTCACGGGGTTCAGGACGTCGGTGATGTAGCCCGAGTCCGCGAACAGCTCGAGCGGATCTTTCGGCCCTTCGTCGAGGAAGGCGACCTCGTCGCTCGTCAGTAGACCCACATCATCCGGCCGACCTCGCTGCACCGTCGGCCGCCGCCCTCCATCGGGCTTGTGGTCCCGGTCGAGCTTCCCCTCTCTCTTCCACGCACGAGCGCCATCGACGGCCGACCGCTCGCCAGTCTGCGGAACAAGATCGTCCCAATCGTCTGTGTTGCCAAGCTCTCCGCCGCAACCCCGAGGACGGCAACCATTGAGCCTGCCGCTCTCATCAGCTACCGCCTCCGTTCCGAATGCCGGTGGCCGGCCACGGTCCAAGCCCTCCGAACCATGGACTGCCTCTTCGTTGTACTCCTCGCCGAGCTTCGCGGCGTCCGCAGTCTGACCACGGACCACGAACTGCGGACCATGGACTGGGTCTTCCACGTACTTCTCACGGCGCATCGCGGTCTTTGCTGTCTGACCATGGACTACGGACTGCGGACCGCGGACTTCCTCTCGCTCTTCGTGCGTAATGACTTCCTCCCTCGCATTCCTAGAAAGACGGGAACCGACTCCGGGGACGGCTGCCCCTGGGAACGCAGGAGGAACTCGAGTGTCCTAGTAGAGCGGAAGAGTGGGCCGACGAGGCCCTAGCGCGCTCGGCAGGAGGCAGCGAAGATGAAGGTCACGTCCACCGATCTCATGGTCTTCACTCCTCCTTTCGACGTCTCGCGAGCACGATCGCTCGGAGATGGGCGCAGTGTAACGAGGCATTGGCTGGCATGCAAGTCTGGCATAGCCGGCTGCAACACGCTCTACTTCTCCTCCATTTCCACACGAGCAAGGGTCTATGATCGGACTCGCCACGGCCGGGTTCGTGCCCACGCAGTGGGAATGTGAAGGGGAAGAAGAAACGGAAACGGCAAGCAAGCTCACTCCAATCGCTGTGCTGGTTCTCACGGCACTCGCCACGACTGCCCAGGCTGCTCCGATGGACCTTGAGGATGCCCTCGCCATCTTTCAGGGCGATCGCGTGGTCGTCGAGTACAACAGCCAGGGCCGCGCGCAGCTCGAGGCCGCGATCGAGGCGATCAAGAATGCTCTGAGCGTTCCTGCGGATCTTGATGAAGAGAGCGAGCGAGAGGTCAATGCGTTCTTCGTGGCCATGGAAGAGCGGGAGCTTGTCGTCAAGCTTTCGCAGGGCTACTTCACGCTGGGCGTCATCTTCGCGGACGGGCGCGATGAGGAAGAGACCGCCTACCGGAAGGGCAAACACTGGGGTCTCAAGAGCCTGCGGGTGAACCCGGGCTTCAGCGCTGTCGAGGAGAGAGAAGGGTTTCTTGCTGCCGTGAGCCAGGAGACGAACGCGCCCGCGCTCTACTGGCCGGGCCTCAACTGGTTGAGCCTCGCCAACTTCGATCGGCTGACGGCGGTGTCGTCCGGCGTGGTGAAGAAGACGATCGCGATGCTCGAGCGGGTTCTGGAGCTGGACGAGGCGTACGACGCCCACGGCGCCTATCGCGTCCTCGGGAGCATCTGGGGAGCGCTCCCGTGGGCGCCGCTCGGCACGTATCGCAGAGATCTGGAACAGACGCGAACCTACCTCTGCCACGTCGTGGACGATCCGCGCGTTTGCGGGAACCTTGCACAGGGCTACGTCGATCCGATCTGCAGCGAGTACCTCGGCAACCGCCGCGTGTTCGCTGAGTTCTACCTGACGGAGAAGGGCCTGTGGGCGGACGCCGCAGCGGTTCTCCAGAGCATCATCGACGCGCCCATCGGTCAGACGTATCGGCTCTTCAACCCCAACGCCCAAGACGACGCCCGACGTCTGCTCGAGGAAGTGGCCAAGCACCTCTAGCGTAGACCCTGGCAAGCACGCACCGCGCACCGCGAACTCAACGAACCCAATGAACTCAACGAACCGGATCCGAGCCCCGGACCACGGACTCCGGACTGACGAGACTAGACCTTGATCTGGCTTCCCACGGACGCCTCGACGAAGCGATCTTCGTACGCGTCGCGCAGGATGGCGGTCGCTGCATCGCCCGTGCAGTGGCACGGCGCGATGCGGTCGACGCCGAGACGGAGCAGTTGCTCGGCGACGTAGCGGACGTCGGCTTCGTCGGAGCGGAAGAGGTGAAAGCCGCCGACGATGAGGGCCAACCGTCGCCCTGCAAGCCTTGTGGCGAGTTCGGCGACGGTCACGATCCCCGCATGGGCGCACCCGGTGATCAGGACCGGGCCTTCGTTGCCGTCGACGAGAACGGCCTGCTCGCGGATCCTCCGGCCGAAGCGGCCGGTCGACTTCACGCCCGGGCAAACCTGCGTGGGGCCGCGGACGCCGATGACCTCGATCCCGCTTCGCCGATACCCGGCGAACCGTCTGGTGGACCCTGCCTGAACATACAGGCGCAATCCCTTGCGCGTGACCGCGGACATGGCCCCGATGTGGTCACAGTGGTCGTGGGACAACACGAGCGCGCTCAAGGTGCTCAGGTTGCAGCCGAGGGCGCGGGCGTTGTGTTCGAACACGAGCTTGTCTGCGCCGGTGTCGAACAGCACCGACTCGTCGCCGACGTTAATCCATGCTGAGAAGCCCCAGCCGGGACGCATGTCACCTTGGGCGTGGTTGTCGTACAGAATCGAGATCGTCGTCACGGGACCCCTCCCAAGAGAGAAGCCTAGTGGGAGGGGCGATCGGACGCAACCCTTCACATCGCTGCCGCATCCGCTCGACATTGCCCTCGCGACTCCTTCGCGTCCCTGCCACCCCTACGACGACGTCCGCTCACAGACCGGCGCCATGATGGCGTCAGTTACGAAGAAGAGTGGAGGGAGTGATTGGACATGAAGAAGAATCTTGTGGTGAGTCTCCTGGTGCTAAGTCTGGTTGTTGTCGGCCTCGCCGCGTTCGGTGCGGGCGGCCGGAGAGGAAACGGGGCTGGCGCGACGAGCGCGGTGGCGCTGCCGGCGGGGGTGGCCGAGGTCGTCCTTGAGGCGCTGGTGGGGACGGATGGCGAGTACGCGGCCTACGCGACGTACGCGGCGATCCTCGAGAAGTACGGCGACGTCCAGCCGTACGCGAACATCATGAAGGCGGAGGCGCGGCACATCGCGGCGCTGCAGAAGCTGCTCGATCGGTACGGAATCCAGTACCCGACGGTCAATCCATACCTTGGCAAGGTCGCGGTGCCTGCGAGCCTACCTGAGGCGGCGCAGGCGGGGATCGACGCGGAGAAGGCGAACGTTTCCCTGTACGAGGAACAGATGGCCGTCGTGGCCGAGTACCCGGACATCGTCCGGGTGTTCACGAACCTGCAGGCGGCATCGCAGAACTCTCATCTGTCGGCCTTTGAGCGCGCCTTGGCGAGTGGAGGAACCTCCGGACGCTGAGCCGACGAGCAACCCAGTGGAGGGGAGAGCGTCCGCCACGATCCCTTGCGGCGGCCGCTCCGTTTTTCGGCGTCCTTGGGATCGACCGCGAAGCGGGCACCAGAACCGACCTGAAACCCAACGAACAGAACGAACCCCATGCACCCCGAATCGTGGACTGCGGACCGTGGACTCAGGTCTGCGTGACCCCCGCTGCTCCCACAGGCCACGAGCCGCAAGCGCACCGCACTCCCGACCTGCCTACGCGGCCACGGTCCTCGTCATGCTCACGTCGATCTCGCGGTGTCCGAGTTCCGCGTAGAGCTTGCGATGCCGCGAGCCGCGCTGCGGAGCAGCTAGAGACAACGACAAGCACAGCGGCGGCCGCCCGCTTGCCGGCCACTCACGGAGAAGCGAATCGCGCGCACGGAGCGATCTCTGTTACGCGGGCTGCCCTCCCGCGTCGGCGACGGGCGGGGCGGGGTGGAGGAACTGCTGGAACTCAATCCGGCGGCCTTCTGGATCTCTGCCGAAGAAGTGGTAGATCTTGTACTTCGGGTTCTCCTTGGGCTCGCTCGTCGCCACGTCGCGCAGGCGGGCGTACATCCGATCGACCTCGGCGCCCGTTTCGTAGAAGAACGTGAGGAGCCCGTCGAGGTCGGCCGTGGGCTGGCGGTGGAAGCCGACGAGCAGGTTGCCGTGCCGGAGGATGGCGATGTCGGGTTGCTCGAGCCAGACGGTCATCCCCACCCGGTCCGTATAGAACGCGCGCACCTCGTCGAACTTCGTAGTCCTGAGAAAGACGATTCCGGCCATGCGTGCAGTGTAGCGCGGAAGCCCGTCGAGTGATGAGAGCGGCCGCCGCTGCAAGCGAGCTACACGGCGATCTCCTTCATCATCTGCACGTCGGTCTCAACGTACCCGAGCTCCGCGTAGAGCCGGCGAGCTACGCAGTTGCTGCCGAAGACGTGCAAGCGAATGGCGTGCGCGCCAAGGGCAGCGGCTTCCTTCTCAAGGACCTTGAGCGCTGCGGCGGCGTAGCCCTTGTGGCGGTGTGGATCCTCAATGCCGATGTCCGCGATGAAGACCCGGCGTCCTGTCGAGGTGGGTTCTAGGTAGTACCAAAGGTGTCCCACCTTCTCGCCCGTCGCGCTGTCGACGATGCTGCAGACGTAGTGCCCCTCGGTGGCGAGTCCGTTCGGCAGGTAGTGCTCGAATGCCTTGCGGGCCTCCTCGGGCGCCTCGGCCTCGCTCCAGTTCCCAGCGCGGACGTGCTCGGCGGCGTACTCGGCGATCGAGATGGGCTGCCAGGCCTCGAACTCGCCCTGCGTCATCCTTCGTAGCGTGATCATGAAGAGTCCTCCCTGCTCGTCGGGCTGCCGTCCGCGAAGCGTGCGAACCGCTTTCCGCTCGTGAGTCGCCGGCAAGTGGGGCGCGGTTCATGGTGAGAAGGCGGGCACTAGGTCCGATCGAGCCGGCGAGGAGCGCGCGTGGCTTCTGGATGTGGAGCGCTGCGTGCGACGCTGACGAGACGTCGAACGGGCACTGTCGTCGGCGACTGATACAGAGAGACTGCATCATCCTCGTTGGCAGAAGGAGAGGACATGGATCACGGGACGGCTCGTCCGGTGCTGGTGACCGGCGCAAGCAGCGGAATTGGCCACTGCGTCGCGAGGTCCCTGGCGGACCAGGGCTGCCTCGTGTACGGAACGGTGCGCAACGACGGCGATGAGGCCAGGCTGAGGGAGATCGACAACGTCGTCCCTCTCCGGTGCGACGTGACGAAGCCCGATGAGATCGCTGATGCCGTTCGAGTCGTCATGGGCGCGGGGCGCGGTCTGTACGGGCTCGTGAACAACGCGGGGCTCGGCGAGCTCGGGATGCTCGCGACGTGGACCGACGAGGAGCTGCTCCGCATCTTCGCCGTGAACGTCTTCGGCCCGTTCCGGATGACGAACGCCTTCCTCCCGCTCCTGCTCGAGTCGAAGGGTCGCATCGTCAACATCGGCTCCCAGGGCGGCATGCTGTCGAAGCACTACTACGGCCCGTACACGATGACGAAGCACGCGATCGAGTCCTACACAGAGACGCTGCGCATTGAGCTCGAGCCGTACGGCGTCCTCGCAAGCGTTGTCCAGCCGGGCGGCGTGGCGACGAACATCGGCGCCGCCTCGCGCGCTGGGACGGTGGCCCGCTTCCGGCGTGCGGAGGAGCCCTTCCGCGAGGAGGCGGAGCAGGTCTTGGGGTTCTTCACGGCACCGCCTCCGCCGGAGGCTCCGGCTGCCGCCGCGACCGAGGAGGAGTCGGAGACGAACCGCAGGCCGTCGCCGCCGGAGATCGTGGCGGAAGCCGTCTACGAGGCCCTCTTCTCTCCCGCTCCGAAGCTGCGCTACCTCGTCGGCACGAGGTGGGAGGGCGATCGCGTGCTGAACGCGCTGATGGCCAAGCTGCTCGACGAGAACGACAACCCGAAGCACGGCTACACGCGCGGGGAGCTCATCGCGATGCTCGACCGGCACATCGAGGAACACGCAAGGACTTGACCGGCAGAGGTCGCCGCCCCATACTTGGTCGAATCGATCGAATAGTACAACTTGACCAAGTCTGCGAGGTGGCCCATGAAGACGCTGAAGGCTTCAGAGACGCGCATCCCTCCTGACACCTTCAATCGGGTGGCGTATCAGGGCGAACGCGTGCGGGTGGATCGTCGGGACGGGAAGAGCGTGTATCTTGTCTCGGAGGAGGATCTCGATCTCCTCGCACGTCTCGAGGATGCGTACTGGAGCGAAGAGGGCGAGCGGGCGCTCGCTGAGTTCCGGTGCGGGAAGGCCTCAGCCGTCCCCTTCCCCGAACTGAGGAAGAGACTCGGCCTCTAGGGTGCGGCGCGAGCGATGTCCTACCAGATCGAACTCACTCCGCGAGCGGCGAAGGAGTTGAAGCGCCTGCCCAAGCCCGTGCAGAAGAGAATCGCGCGCTGGTTCGACGTCCTGGCGGAGGATCCGCGCTGCGAGGGATCCAAGAAGCTCGAAGGTGGGAGCGGGCTCTACCGCGCGCACGTCGGCAGGGACTACGTGATCGTCTACACCATCCTCGATGACGTCTCGGTTGTGTTGATCGTGCGGGTCGCGAACCGTCGCGAGGCGTACCGAGGGCTATAGACGGCGAGCCGGCGCACGGCCGGTGACCTCGCTGGGCTAGAAGACGATCTGCTCGACCGGAACCACCGTCGCGAAACACGCTGCGAGGATCTCGTTGTGGTGGCGGGCGATCGTGGCCGCAGGGAGGACCGAGCCATCGGCACAGCCGTGCCCGTCTTCGGCGAGGATGACGCGGTAGCCAAGCCCGTGAGCACGGCGGACGGCGTTGTCGACGCACCACGGGGACGCGATGCCGGCGACCACCACGGTTCGGACGCCTTCGCCGTCGAGGATCTCGGCGAGGCCACTCCAGAGGAAGGCGTCGTAGCGGTGCTGCCGAATCACCGGCTCGCCCGGAAGCGGCGCGACATCGGGGTGAATCTGATACGCCTTCCACACCGGGCTGCCCGGCGGATGCTTCGCCTCGTCGAGGTCCTCGACGACGTGAACGACGAGGGCGCCGGCCCCGCGCGCGCGGGCAAGCAGCCTCACGATATTCGGGAGGACGGGCTCATCGCGGCCGTTGCGCAGCGAGTCGTCGGCAGACGCGCCGGCCACCACATCGATCAGGAGGAGCGCGCGCCGCTCACCCCGGGAGTGCTCGGGCATCTCGCGCACGTTACGGGGTCCAGTCCGGGTTGACGAGATAGATGAGGACGTCGTGCGCCCCCGCGCCAACCGACAGCGTGTGGCCCACCACGACGACCTGTCCGGACGCGAGGCGGCACGCCGCCGACGCCCACTCGTTCTCGCTTGGCTCGCCGAGGTCCTGAGTCCAGACGGTTTTCCCGTCGGGCGCGAGCCGCACCAGCCACGCGTCGTTCCGCATCGTCGACGGCGCGTTGCGGGCGCCGCAAACGAGGTAGCCACCATCGTCGAGCCGGACGGCCGCCTCGCCGTAGTCGAAGCTCAGGTTGTCTCCAATGCGCTTCGCCCACGCGACCGTGCCGGCCGCATCGAAGCGGAGGGCAAGGACGTCGTTTCCGTCTCTGGAGTCTTCGTCTCCGGTCCCGGTCAGGAAGAGGCCGCCGTCCGACGTGAGGACGAGGTCCTCGGCGACGTCGAACTGCCCCAGCCCGTACGTCTTCTGCCACAGGAGCGCGCCCTCCGGGGAGAGGGCGACGAGCCACGCGTCGTAGTTGCCCTTTCCGGACGAGGTCGTGCCGCCGGCGACGAACAGGGTGCCGTCTGGGCTCTCCGCGACGGCATGCCCACGCTCGAGTCGTCCCCCGCCGATCTTCGTCGTCCAGAGCTCCCGGCCGTCGGCGTCGATCCTCACGACGAGGAGGTCCGACGGCAGCTCGATACCCTCGCTCGTTCGACCGCATGCGACGAAGCCGCCGTCCGCCGTCGCGGCGACGCCGAACCCGGCGTCGGGACCGGCTCCGCCGAACGTCCGCGTCCACACGAGGTTTCCCTCGGCGTCCAGCCTGACGAGCCACAGGTCGTCGACGCCCGCGCCCACCGACGTCGTACGCCCCACGGCAACGACGCCGCCATCCAGCGTCGCGCAGACTCCCTCGCCCGCGTCGGTGCCGGCGCCACCGATCGCTCGAGCCCAGAGGACGTTCCCGCCCGCGTCGCAACGAAGGGCGAGGAGGTCGCACGTCCCCGCCGGACCGGAGTAGGTATAGCCGACGAGGGCACACCCGTCCTCGAGCGGGCAGACGGCCCGAGCGCCGTCGGAACGCGTGCCGCCGATCGCCCACCCTGTTGCCGCAGGACCGGCAGGCGGGAGCGGGGTCGCTTCGAGATCCAGGTCCGTCACGGTGATGCTCCCGGGGCTCGGTGGCTGCGCGGCTCGGTCGAGCGACCACGAGATCATCTCGGCGACCTCTTGAGCGAAGTAGCGGCCGCTGGTGCCCGTAATCAGGTTCTTGTCCGTGACCGGCAGCTGTGCCTGGCCTCCCGGCACGCAGACGGCTCCGAAGTCCGCGCAGTGCGCGGGAAGCATCGCATGGAACACGACGCGCCGGCCCGACAGGATGCCGGCATCACTGAGGACGAGGAGCCCCGAGCAGCCTGCGTACAGGGTGAGCCCGGCCGCGTTCGCTTGTCGGATGAGGCCAAGCGCAAGATCGCTCCCGCGCAGGTCGGAGGCCGGGAACGCCATGCGCAGAGCAGTTCCCGGCATGGTCGACACGACGAGCGCGTCGAACCCTCCCACCCCGGGGAGTTGGTCCAGCGTGACGTCGACCTTTACCGGCGAACAGAGGAAGCTGCACGACTCGATCGTGTCCTTGAGACCGGCGATCGTCACGTTCCAGCCCAGCTTCTCAAAGCTGTTGAACCAGAGGGTCGTGTTGGCTCCGTACGGCTCGCTCATCAGGAGGAGCACCGAGACGCCGTCGGAGAGGTCCACCTCGCCCAAGACGGACCCTGCCCCCAAGAACGCGATCAGGGCGGCGAACGCCGCAACCCACCCCACCTGCTTCACGGCCATCACCTCGTCGTGGCCACAGGGTAGTCGGAGCCCGTCTCGAGGGCGTCTCAGGCCGTCTTCGAGACGGACAGGCGGACTCGAGGCTGAATGGCGCCCGCTATCGCTCCTTCTGGAACGCGAGGAACCGCTTCCGCAGGAGGTCCATCCGCTGGCTGAGCGCCTCGGACTCCCCCTGGATGAAGTCCTTGAGCGTCGCGCACGTCTCGTACGAGTTGCACGCCGCGCAGTTCGGCACGCCCTTCGCGATCGCGCAGTCGCGAATCCTGCACTTCGCGCAGTACTTGGCGAGAAACGGCTGATCCGCCGGGGTGCAGCCGAGACAGACCCACTCCGCCGCGTTGTACGCACCGTTCCAGTAGCTCCCCGCCGCCTTCTCGAGCAGGCTCATGTCCGTCGTGACCGTGCCCTTGTACGCGG
>JAQTVA010000214.1 GCA_028707055.1 Candidatus Bipolaricaulis sp.
AGCCGCAAGAGCAGACGACGAGGAACTGGTAGCGATTGTCGAGAACGACGCGTGCGGTGTGGATGCGGTCCAGCTCGTAGCCGGATGCAGCTTCGGCAAGGGGAACCTCATCTTCCGCGACTATGGGAAGCACGTCTACACCTTCTTCTCTCGCAAGACGGGGCGCGGCGTGCGCGTGCTGGGGCACCGTCGCGGGATGCCCGAGAAGCTGCGCGACGACCGCGACGGTCGCATCCAATGGATCCTGACGGCGCCGGAGATCGACGTCGTTTCGTGTCGTGACGTGACGGTCGACGAGCCGCCGCGGGCGCGGCTCGCTCGTTCTGCGCCGTGTGCGGCGTGCAGCGAGCCGGTGATGGAGACGCGGTTGCGTGAGGTCGACGGCCGGTGGCTCTGCATCCCGTGCGCCGAGCGCGAAAACCAGGGACACAAACCCTAATGCGCTGGTGGGCACTCTTGGGTAATAGGGTTTGTGTCCCCAGTATTCATGTCGACGGGGAAGGGGTGTCGCAGGGTAGAATCGGTTCATGCTCTGGGTCCTAACGTCCGCTGCGGCGGTCATGTTCGCAACGACGGTCCTGTCGTTCGTCGTGTGCGCGCTCGCATGGAAGAGGCGGTCGTTTCCGGGGGGGGCGACTCTCCCACTCCTTCTGCTCGCGGTCGCCGGGTGGTCGCTCGTTGCCGGGCTCGAGGCGGCGTTCGTCCCGCTCGAGTGGAAGATCTTCTGGTCTTCGCTCGAGTACCTGGGGTCCGGCGCCACGGGAGTCCTCTTCCTGTGGTTCGCGGCGAAGTACTCGGGACACGATCGCTGGCTGCGCGGGCGACGCCACCTGGCGCTGTGGATCCCAACGGCCGTCGCTCTGGCGCTCGCCGCGACGAACGTCCAGCACGGCTGGATCTGGAAGGACTTTCTTCCCGGCCCCAAGGGCTCGAACAGCGTGATCTACATCCACGGACCGGCGTACTTTGTCGTGGTCGCCGTGGTCTACGTCTATATCGTGACGGCGTGCGCGCTCCTTCTCCGTTCGGCGTTTCGCGCCGGCGTTCCGCGGCGCAGGCAAACGGTCACCGTGCTCCTCGCCGCCGCGCTGCCGGTGGTGAGCAGCGTGCTCTACATGATCCGGCCGGGGCTCCTCGGCGGCCTGAACGTTGTCCCGGCGTCATTCCTCGCTACGGTGATCGTGTTTGTGCTGGGGCTGGGGTTCTTCCGCGTGTTCGACCTTGTCCCGGTCGCCCGGCACGCGCTCGTCGAACGGATGCCGGACGCGATCCTTGTCCTCAACACCGAAGCGCGGATCATCGACGCGAATCCATCCGCTGTCACGCTGCTCGGCTTGGACGACTCGGCCGTCGGGCGGACGGCGAGCGAGGCGATACCGGCGTGGCCACACCTCGGGCTGGCGTGTAGCCAGCAAGAGGAACGCCATGTGGAGTTGACTCTGTCCGACGACCCGCTGCGCTACGTCGATGTCCGCGTCACGCCGCTGTACGAGGCGGGACCGCGCGGCGTTGGGTGTCTCATCGTGATGCGCGACATCACGAAGCGGTATGAGGCCGAGACGGCCCTCCAGCAGGCGAACGAGCAGCTGAGAAGTCACGTGCGGCAGATCGAGAAGCTGCAAGGGGAGCTGCGCGAGCAGGCGATCCGGGACAGCCTGACGGGTCTGTTCAATCGCCGCTACTTGGATGAGACGCTGCCGCGCGAGCTGGCGCGCGCTTCGCGGGAAGCCGGGATTGTCGCCGCCATCATGATCGACGTCGACCACTTCAAGGAGGTCAACGACCGACGCGGTCACCGCGAGGGGGATCGCTTGCTGTCGCTCTTGGGCGCGCTCCTGCGCGAGCACACGCGGCCGAGTGACATTGCCTGCCGCTACGGGGGCGAGGAGTTCCTCATCGTGCTGCCGGGAGCGTCCGTCGAGGCCGCCCGGGTTCGTATCGAGGAAATCCGCCGTGAGTACGCGCTTCGCCTTCGCACGGAAGGGTTCGCCGAGCCTCCGACCCTGTCTGCCGGCGTCGCCGTCTTTCCGACGCACGCTCGGTCGGATGACGAGCTGCTGCGCGCGGCGGACGACGCCCTCTACCGCGCGAAGCGCGAGGGACGCGACCGCGTGCGGATCGCCGCGGAAACCGGGGACACAAACCCTAATTTCGACGCGGGCGACCCGGAGAGCGGGGCTGAAGCAGGCGCCCCGTAAGGTCCTCGAGCTGCGCGATGAACTTGGAATCGCCCAGTGGTCTTCCGCTTCGTGTGTGTCGGCGCACGGCGTCGGCTTCGGGTGGCTCCTCGCACAGAAGCTCTCTCCAGAGGCCCACTTCCTCTGTGAGAGGTAGGCGCTCTGCCAGTGGGTCTGTCGCCGCTCGTCCCACCGCCCATCGGGCGCTTGACCACTCGTACTCCCACGGTTGGGACACCATGCCTGCGCGAACGGGGTTTCTCAGGACGTAGCGGATCGCCGCGACGACGTGCGTACCCTCGAGCGGGCAGGAGTAGAAGCGGCCTTGGAAGAGGTATCCTCGCCACTCTTCACGCTGGTTGAGCGAGCATGTGTAGCGGCGATGGGCTTCGCCGAT
>JAQTVA010000043.1 GCA_028707055.1 Candidatus Bipolaricaulis sp.
GACGGATGGACGCCTCGCCCGGGTTCGACTTCAGCTTCTCGGGGCTGAAGACCGCCGTCCTCTACCTCCTGCGGAAGAATCCGCGCGAGAAGCGCGAGGACATCGCCGCGTCGGTGTTGGCGGGCGTGGTCGACGTCCTGACGCGGAAGGGGCTCGAAGCGACGTGGAGGTTCCATCGCACGAAGCTCGTCGTCGTGGGGGGCGTGGCGGCGAACCAGCACCTCCGGGAGCGTCTCGCCCGCGACGGCGAGGCGCGCAGCATCGAAGTGAGTTTCCCGCCGCTCTCCCTGTGCACCGACAACGCGGCGATGATTGCCGCCGTGGCCGCTTTCCGGCACCAGTCCCTCGGGGAAGCGCACCCGCTCTCGCTGACTCCCGAGCCGTCTCTCTCGCTGTAGCGAAGAGCGACGTCACTCAGTCGCCGGGCGCCGGCTCCAGCGTTCGCTCGAGCGATGCGATGGCGACTTCCACCATCTCGTCGGTCGGCTCGGCTGTCGTCAGACGCTGCAGCCACAGGCCAGGCTGCGCGAGGATCCGGACCCACAGATGGTCGAAGTGCCTGCCGGTGAACCGCAGGAACTCGTACGAGATCCCGGCGACCACAGGGAGGAGGAGCAGCCGGGAGACGATCTTCAACCACAGGGTGGGGTTCCCGGCCAGCGAGAAGACGAGGACGGCGATGAAGAACACGGTCATCAGGAACGCCGTGCCGCACCGAGGGTGCAGGGTGGTGTGCTTGCGCGCGTTCTCTACGGTCAACGCCTCGTCGGCCTCGTACGTGTACACCACCTTGTGCTCCGCCCCGTGGTACTGAAACACGCGGTGGATGTCCTTCATCCGCGAGATGGCGAGAAGGTAGGCGAAGAAGAGCGCAAGCCGGATGCCGCCTTCGGCGAGGTTGAACAGGATGGAGTTCCCGAGCCGCAAAGCCGGGACGGCGTTCGCGACGTAGAGAGGGAGAATGATGAACGCACCGACGGCGATGACGATCGACACGGCGAACGTGGCGACCGTTCCTCCCTTGCTCATCTGCTCTTCTTCGGGGTACGCGAGCTGGGTGGACAGGTTGAGCGCGCGCAGGCCGAGCGTCAGCATGTCGATCATGCGGAAGATCCCGCGGACGAACGGAATCCGGCCGAGGCGGCGGAAGCGGGCGCGGCCGGGGATCGACTGGACGAGGATGCGGCCGTCCGACTGACGACGAACGGCGACCGCGATTCGGTCGCCGTTCTGCATCATCACGCCTTCGATGACCGCTTGCCCGCCGACGGGCGGTTTCACTTCTCGGCCTTCTTCTTTGTCGAGGTGGGCCGAGCGGCGTACTTGCGCTGGAACCGCTCCACGCGCCCTTCGGTATCGACGAACCTCTCCTCGCCCGTGTAGAACGGGTGGCACTTCGAGCAGATGTCGACGCGCATCTCTTGGACGGTGGAGAGCGTTTCGAGCTCCGCGCCGCAACCGCAATGCACGACGGCCTTCTTCATCTCCGGGTGGATCCCCTGTTTCACGGCGATTCCTCCGCTTGGTTAGCGCTTCGAGTACTGCTCGCTCTTCCGGGCCTTGCGCCGGTTGATCTTCTTCCGCTCGACCTCGCGCGCATCGCGCTCGAGGAGACCGGCCTGCTTCAGGGGAGCGCGGTACTCGGGGGTGACCCCGCAGAGGGCACGAGCGATCCCGAGGCGGACGGCCTCCATTTGCCCCGTGAACCCGCCGCCGCGAACGCGGGCCTTCACGTTGTAGCGGCCCATCGTTCCGGTGAGGGTGAAGGGGACTTGAAGCGTCTTCTCCAGGTGCTCGTCGGCGCGGAGGAACGATGCGAAGTACTCCGCCGCGGGGCGGTTGTTCACCAGGACCGTCCCGTCGCCCTCCGCAAGGTAGATCCGAGCGGTGGCTCGCTTCCGGCGGCCGATCGCGTGAATGTAGTTTCCAACCCGCTTGGGTAGACGCCTATCTCCCTGCTCCACGAAAGACTCTCCTTCTCAAATCCTATGCAGCGTAGAGTAGAATCCGCCACAGCGCGTGAATCATACCGCCCCCCCGAGGGGGTGTCAACGGCGTACCGAAGCGGAGTCGACTGCGATTCACGAGACGAACCGGAGGAGCTTCTGCACCCGCGGGCTCTTGATCCGGTTCATCATCCACCCCTCAGCGACGCGCTTCGTGAGGAACGACATCGACGGGAACGCATGCTGGAGCATCATGATCTTGTGGATGCGGAGGCGGTTTTGGATGGCGAGTCCCCACTCGTTGATCATCTCCGCCGCCCCTTCCCCGATGACGCGCGCCCCGTAGATGCGCCCCGAAGGCGAGACGTAGGCGCGAACGGAGCCGACGGCGATCCCCTCGGCGATGGCCGCGCCGTAGTCCTCGTACTTGGCCTCGATCGTCTCGTACGCCACATCGTTCGCCTTGAGGTCACGCTCCAGCCAGCCGACGTGGGCGATCTGCGGTTCGGTGAACACGGCCCACGGGACGACGTAGCGCTGGAAACCCCTTCGGAAGGGGCGCGGGAGCATCGAGTTGATCAGGGCGATCATCCCCTGGTGCATCGCGGCGTGGGACAAGAGGTAGGCGCCGTTCGCGTCGCCGGGGGCGAAGATGTGCGGCTGCGTCGTGCGGAGCGCTCCGTCGACGCAGATACCGCGCTCGTTGTACTCGACACCGGCGTTCTCAAGGTGCAGCTCGGTGGCGTCGAACCGGCGCCCGGCGGCGACGAGGAGCCGGGCACCGCGCAGCGTTTCCCCGGCGTTCGTCCGCATCGCCACCCCGCCCCCGGTCGCCGAGACGTCGCTGATCCTGCGGCCGTTGTGGACCTCGATCCCCTCCGCGGCGAAGACGTCCTCGAGGAGCCGGCCGGCGTCCCAGTCCCCATTCGGCAACAGGTGCTCGTCCATGTGCGCGAGCGACACGTGAGATCCCAGTCGGCGGAACGCTTGCGCCATCTCGCATCCGACCGCACCGCCGCCGAGAATGACGAGACTCTCCGGCACCGCGTCCAGGTTGAACATCGTCTCGTTCGTGAGGTAGTCGATGTCGCGGATTCCGGGGATCGGCGGAACGGCGGGCCGGGTTCCGGTGCAGACGAAGAAGCGCTTGGCTGTGTATCGATGTCCGCCGACCTCGACCGCGTGCGGGTCGACGAACGACGCCGGGCCCTCGCGCAGCTTGAGGTCGACCTTGGCGAACATCGCTCGCGTCTTCTTCTCGTCGATGAACCGCAGGTGCTCGGCGATCCGCGCAAACGGGCGGACCGGCTGCGGCGGGGACGTTTCGGCCAGGGCGAACTCGGCGAACCGCGATACGGAGTGTCGGAGGTGGGCCGTGCGCAGCAGCGCCTTGCTCGGAATGCAGCCGACGGACATGCACTCCCCGCCGAGGCTGCGTTTCTCGATTCCGAGCACGTGGAGCCCCATCTCGGCGGCCATGATCGAGACGGCCATGCCTGCGGGGCCGAGGCCGATGACACCAACGTCGTAGTCGTAGTGCATGAACGCCTCCCAGGCTGCTTCGTGAGGGGGTTCGAGTATATCCTTGATGCGCCGAGGGGCGAGCGGGAAGCTCGTCGCCACGGGGGAGGGTGCGATGCGCAGGAGCGACCGGGAGATCAAGGACCGCGCGACCATCGACCGCGTTCTTCACGCCGCGACCGTGTGCCGGCTGGCCCTCTGCGACGGGGAGCGGCCGTACATCATCCCGATGAGTTACGGGTACGATGGGAACTGCCTCTACTTCCACTGCGCCTCGCAAGGGCGCAAGCTCGACCTCATCCGGCGGAACCCGAACGGCGGCTTCGAGGTCGATGTCGGGGTGGAGATCGTGCGGGGCGCGGCGGCATGCTCGTGGGGACTTCGATACCAAAGCGTCGTCGGGTCAGGGCGGGTGACGGTCGTCGCCGACCTCGAAGAGAAGCGCCGCGGACTGGCCGCGCTGATGGCCCACTATGGAGGGGCGGACGACGGGGTCCCCGATGAGGCGATCCGTTCGTTGTGCATCCTCCGCCTCGACGTCGCCGAGGTGAGCGGGAAGACCGCCGGGTGAGGGCGCCGACTGCTCGGTACGGATCTCCCAGCCCCGGCCCTTGTTGTTGAAGTTCTCGTGCGAAGCCTCTATTGTGTCCACCGGACAGACAACCTGGCTGCAAGGCTGATCGCGGGACATCCCCCGGAGCGTTGCGCCGGAGTCCGGTCTACGAAAGGAGCGAGCATGGCAAGCGTCACCGATCTGGAGGCCCTCCTTCGCCCGCCGGCGATGGAGATGCCGCCGTACCCTCCGAAGGCGATCACCCTGGCGAGCGGCGAGGAGATGATCGTCCGTCAGGCGGGCCGCGAGGAGATGCCGGTCCTCCTCTCAGCGATCTACCCGCTCCTGCTCGTGGAGCGGGACTACTACGACATCGTCGCGGCGCGGCTGTACGCCGAACTCCTGGCGTACAAGCGCTATCGCGTCAAGGACGAGTACGTGCTCGTCGGTCTGATCGACGGAATCCTGGCCGGGCTGGTGAACGGCCGCCTCGTCGATGGGAAGCTCGGCATGAGCTACCACACCCTGACGATCCGCCGCGGTCTGCGCGTCGGGTCGCACCTGTTCGCCGCGAAGATGGAGTACCACATCGAGCACTGCGGCCAGGACGAGGTCCTGATCGTGGCCGAGAGCCCGATCGGCTTCCGTCGGTGGATGATCGAGTACCCGCTCGACAAGAAGCACGAGGTGCAGCACGAGCTGGGCGGCGTGCCGTCGTGGGTGCTGACGCGGAAGACGTACTTCGACGCCAAACCTCGCCTCGTCGTAGGGCGCCGCCCCGTATCCGCGGCGCAACTCGCCAGCGCGGAGACCATCCAGCTTCCCGGGGAAGAGACCGTGCGACTCCAGGTCACCGGAGAGAAGGGAGGCAAGGCATGAGGCCCGTCTACGTCATCGGTGCGGGGATGACCCGCTTCGGACGGTCCGAGGTGCCCCTGGTCGACCTTGCCGGCGCGGCGGCACTCGCCGCGCTGCACCACGCGAACCTCGGGAAGATCCCGGTCGACACCGTGATCGTCGCCAACATGGGAGCGGGACGGGTCAACCGCCAGGTGGCCGTGGCCAGCGCCCTCGTCGATCGGCTCTCCCTGTGGCCCGCGGCCGCCGACTCCGTAGAGAACGGACCGGCCTCCGGCGCGTCGGCGGTGAAGGTGGGGTACCAGGCGATCGCGTCCGGCATGGCCGACGTCGTGCTCGTGACCGGCGTCGAGATGATGCGGGCCGTCGACGGCCTCGAGGCGACCGACTTCGTCGCCAGCATGTCGCAGCCGGAGGTCGAGTACATCTACGGTGTGACCCTGCCGTCGCTCGCCGGCCTGTTCGCCCGGCTGTTCATGGAGCGCTACGGCGTCGAGCGCCGGCACTTGGCGCTCGTCGCGATCAAGAACCACGACAACGCCATGAAGAACCCGTACGCCCACATCCACCAGCCGATCACGATGGAGGGCATCCTGACTGCGCCCGAGGCGGTCGTCAACAACCCGCCGGTCGCCGAGCCGCTGCACATGTTCGACTGCTGCCCGGTGAGCGACGGCTCGGCCGCCGTCGTGTTGGCGTCGGAGGAAGTGGCGGCGAAGCTCGGCGCCCCGCGCGTCCTCGTGGCGGGGATCGGGCAGGCGACGGATACGCACGCCGTCCACGAGCGGCCGGACCCGACGGACCTGAAGGCCGTTCGCCTTGCGAGCGCGGCCGCATTCGACCGAGCCGGGCAGAAGCCGTCGGAGATCGACGTCGCGGAGCTGCACGACGCGTTCACGATCCTCGAGATCGCAGAGAGCGAGGCCGCAGGGTTCTTCAAGGTCGGGCAAGCGCACAGGGCGGTCGAGCGGGGCGAGACGAAGCTCACGGGGAAGCTGCCGATCAACCCGTCGGGCGGCTTGAAGGCGAAGGGCCATCCGGTCGGCGCGACCGGCGTCGCCCAGCTTGTGGAGTTGACGTGGCAGCTGCGCGGCGAGGCCTCCGGCCGCCAGGTGGCCAAAGCGAAGACGGCCTTCGCCTGCAACTTCGGTGGGTTCGGGAACAACGTCGTCGCGACCGTGCTGCGGAAGGAGGAGCGATGAGCGAGAAGGTCTACGCGTTCCGCTGCACCACCTGCGGCACGGTGAGCTACCCGAAGCACGTGATCTGTCCGAAGTGCCGCGGCGAGACGTTCGAGCCGATGGAGATCGCGGGAGAGGGCGCCGTGCTGACGTACACCGACGTCTATGCGCTCGCCGTCGACTACGAGACCCGCTACCTCCGCCTGGCGATCGTCGAGCTGGACGGAGGGCTGCGCGTGACGGGCCAGCTCCTGGACGAAGACCCCAAGGTTGGGGGGCGCGTGCGGACAACGGTCGGCGTGGTGCGTGAGCCGGCGGGCGGGCCGATCCACGGGCTGCAGTTCGTGCCGGTCTAGTCGATGGGTCTTGGGCGCGGCCGAGCCGCGCCCAAACCTTTCCGCAGATAGTGCGTTACCGTACTATACGGTAGCGAATGAAGGAGGCGGCATGACGGACCGGGAGTTCACGTTGCTGTTGACGGAAGTGGCGGACCGCGCGTACTTGACGACGATCGCTGAGGATGGATTTCCGCGAACGCGCGCGATGCTGAACCTGAGGAACCCGTCCCTGTACCCCAAGCAGGTGGAGCTTTTCGCGCCGCACCGCAAGGACTTCCTGGTGCACATGTCGTCGAGCCCGGAGTCGGCGAAGGCTCGCCAGATCGAGCGAAACCCGCACGGCTGCGTCTACTACTGCCATCCGACGCGGTGGCTCGGGGTAGCCCTCATTGGCGATCTCGAGGTCACCCGCGACGCGGACCTCCGACGTGCGATATGGAACGACGGGTGGGAGATCTACTACCCGAAGGGAATCGACGACCCGTGGTACGCGGTGATCACGCTGCGCCCGCAGCGGGTTGAGGGCTGGACCAGTGAGGGCCGATTCGAGTTCGCGGTGGAGGGTGCGTGAGAGATAGGCGGCAGGGCGGCTTTCTCTTGTCGAAGGCTCACCGCCTCGCGGGACGTGTGTTCTCGCGGCTCCTCCGGGAGAGGGGAATCGAGATCAACTCCGCGCAGGGACGCGTTCTGTTCGCCCTGTGGCGCCAGGATCGGATCCCGATCACCGAACTCGCTCGGCGGACGGCGCTCGGCAAGTCGGCGCTGACATCGATGCTCGACCGCCTGGAGGGGCAGGGGTACGTTGAGCGGGTTCCCGATTCGAAGGACCGGCGGACGACTCGCATCGCGCGCACCGACAAGGACCGCGCCATGGAGGCCGCCTACCGGCGCGTCTCCGACGAGATGTCTCGGATCTTCTACGCGGGCTTCTCCGCGGCGGAGATCGCCCGGTTCGAGAAGGACCTCGCGCGGATCCTGGCGAACCTCGAGGGCCGCGAGTAGCGAAGCCCCAACGGGACCGAGAGGAGACGATCGCAGTGGACACGGATCAGGCGATTCGCGCGCGGCGGACGATCCGCGACTTCGAGCCGCGCCCGATCGATCGGGCGGCGTTGGACCGGATCCTTGAAGCGGGTCTGCGAGCGCCGATGCACGATCCGAAGGACGGACGTCGGTTCCTCGTCGTCGACGACGGTGCGGTGCGAGCGGAGCTGGCCCGTGGATTCTGGCGGGAGCGGACCTCCGAGGAGACGGCGGCGATCGTCGACTCCTGGGAGGTGGAGCTCCCGGAGCAGCGGGCGATGTTCCTCGACGCGCTTCCGAAGCAGGCGTCGATGCTTCTCTCGGCGGGCGCGCTCGTGATCGTGTGCTTCCGTCAGGCGGAGCCCTTGCTCGAGGCGAAGGCGAACCTTCACCAGCTGAACGCGTTCGCTGAGGTGTGGATGGGTTTGGAGAACATGCTCGTGGCCGCGGCGGCGGAGGGGATCTTCGGTGTGACGAAGATCCCCTCGACTCCTGCGGAGACGACCCACATCCGCCAGGTGCTCGGTATTCCCGAGGACTACGAGGTTTCGTGCTACCTGGCGCTCGGGTATCCGGCGGCCGCGGCGCCGACCTTCGGACCGGAACTCGGCGCCGTGGATGCCTACGTCTTCGAGAACGCGTGGGGGCGCACTCCGCCGCGAAACGACTCCGGGGCGACAAGGCGGGCATCACGACGGGAGGCCGGCGGGACTCCGGGACCTGTGACCTAGGAGACGGTGGGGCGCCTGGGCATTGCCCGGCTCCGGAGATGCCCGCCGCGCTTTCCTTTTCCGTGCGATTGCGGTACTGTTTCTCTGTAGTCTCCGCTGTCGGCAGTCGGTGCTTGGCGGCCTGAGGCTACAAAAGGAGATCGAATGGGTTTTGGAGAGAGACGGATGGTCGACGTGCGGCATCTCGACCTCAAGTGCGCGGACTGCGGAAAGGCGATCGACGAGCTTCCCTTTGAGCCGGCGTCCGACCGTCCTGTCTACTGCGGCGACTGCAACCGGAAGCGGCGCCCGCCCCGACGCGATGGTGGCGGCGGCGGCGGCGGCGGCAACCGGGGCGGCCGGCCGGGCGGCGGCGGCGGCCGAGGGGGCTATTCCCGCGGAGATTCGGGCGGACGACGGTACTAGCCCACAGGATACAAGGAGCTTTTTGACGGGCCGGCGGAAAGCCGGCCCGTCCTTTGGCGGATGTCCTGGACCGGGCGTCCGCTCTGTCGTAGGTTCGAGGAACCGCCCCGAGGGCGGCAGAGAGAACACGCCCTGCTTCTACAAGCAGGAGGGGGTGCCGAATGCACACGATTCCGGCGTCGGCGGCGCTGCCCCCGGACGGACTCTAGGCAGGCGGGATCGCCCGCCTGCGAACGCAGTCCCGTACGGCGCGGCACGCACGTCGGCCTGCTCGTTGGGCCCATTCGGGCCTGGCGTCCTGGAAGCGGGTCACCGTGCCGCGGTCGGCGGCAGCGTCCCTCTCGGCGGACTCCCGGTCTCGAACGGGCTTGGCATGTCCCGTGCGGCAAAGCGACGACCAGGAGGCTCCGCTTGAACGCGAACTGCGCGTACGAACTCACAACGTGGAACACAGACAAGGTGGTTTCTCTCTTCTCCGGACTTCGCCCGGAGCCGCTTCATCTCCGCTCGCTGCTGGCCGGACGATCGCCCGGCAGGGTGTTCGTCGATCGGATGGACCGTCCTACGGCGGCGGCCGTGCTCGGCGGTGAAGGCTGCTATCTCGGAGGCGTGCCGTCGGACGGCTTTCTCGGAGCGATCAACGCCCTGTTGCCCCGTGATCGCTGCACGGCCGTCTTCTTCTCCCCCGACCTCGACCCGCGGGCCGTGGACGCCATCGTCGACGGCCTCTACATGACGCGCGCCGTGCGCTGGCACGGCCGCCTGGCGGCGGTCGCCGTCGATCGGATCGAGCGGACGGACGGCGTCCGCATCCGGCCGGTGGATAGAGCCGTTCTTCACGGCGAGTTGGCGCAGGCTGACGATCTCCGGAAGACGATCCTGTCCGAGTGGAAGACCGAGGCGCTCTTCCTGGAGTTCGGCGTCGGGGCGATCGCCGTGGTTGACGATCGCATCGTCGGCTGGTCCACGAGCGACTACGTCGTCGACGGCCGGTGCGAGATCGGAGTCTGGGTCGCCAAGGACTGGCGTCTGCGGGGGATCGGCACAGCCGTCGCCGCTGACGCGGCACGTCAGGCGTTCGTCCGCGGTGTGCGCGAGGTGGGCTGGCACTGCTGGGCGAACAACCTCGGGTCGATCGGCGTGGCCGCGAACGTCGGGTTCGCGCCGACGGGCCGCTACGAGATCCTGTTCAACCACTGGGCGGCCGGCAACATCGAGGACATGACGGAGGACGAGTACCGTGCGTTCGCCGTGGAGTACGAACGGCAGTTCACGGTGCGCCCGCCGCGGGAGAGCGGCTACCCGCACGTTGTGGCGGCCACCGCGTGGGCCCTCGC
>JAQTVA010000044.1 GCA_028707055.1 Candidatus Bipolaricaulis sp.
GACGAGGGGCGGCCGGAAGATCACGATCGCGGCGTCCGCTTCCTCGAGCCCGATCTCCAGGCTCTTCTGATAGTCGCCGGCTCCCGCGGTCGCAATCATGTCGATCGGGTTTCCGAGGCCCGCTTCCGGGGGGAGGAATCGCGCCAGCCTACGCCGTGTGTCGGCTCCGAGCGTCGGAACCTTGATGCCGAGATGCTCGCAGGCATCCGCGGCGATGATCCCGGCCCCACCGGCGTTGGTGAGAATGACCACACGGCGTCCCAAGGGAAGAACGCCCCGTTCGAGTGCCCGCAGCGCGGTCAGCGTCTCCTGGATGGTCGATACTCGGAGCGCTCCGCACTGCTGGAGGAAGGCGTCCACCACGGCGTCAGGACTGGCGAGTGATCCGGTGTGCGACGCCACCGCCGCGGCGCCGGCCTCCGTTCGGCCGACTTTGAGAACGACGACGGGCTTTCGACGCGAGATCCGCTCGACCAACGGACGGAAGCCTCGCGGGTCCGCGAAGCTCTCGAGGTAGAGGAAGACGGCGGAACACGCCGGATCGTTCTCCAGGTGCGCAAGAAAGTCGTTCTCTGACAGGCCGGCCCGATTGCCGAGGTTTGCGAACAGGGAAACTCCGAGGCCCGCGTCCTCGAAGCACTCGAGCAACGTCTCCCCCACCGAACCACTCTGGGAGATGAAGCCGATCTCCCCTCCTTGCGGGAACCACCGCGAGAACGACGCGTTCAGTCGAACGTCGGGAACACTGCGGATGATCCCCATGCAGTTCGGTCCGACAACATTCAGGTCGTAGCACTCGATCAGCGACCGGAGCGCCGCCTCGCGCGCCGCTCCCTCCGCGCCGCTTTCCTTGAACCCGGCGGTGATGATGACCAAGTCGCGGATCCCGCGGCGCCCGCAGTCCTCGACAACGCCGAGCACGAGGTCCCGGTTGACGGCGATGATCCCGAGATCGACGGGCTCCGGGAGCGCCCCGATGCTTGGAACACAGCGATGGCCGTCGACGACTTCGTACTTCGGGTTGACGGCGAAGACCTCACCGGAGAATCCGCATCGCTTCAGATTCCGCAGGATCTCCCCCGCGACCGACGCCGGCTTGGGACTCGCTCCGACAACGGCAACCGAACGAGGGGAGAGAAGCCTCGAAAGGTCCTTACCCATTCCCTCTCATTCCCTTCACCACGAGCCAGGCGAGGCCCACCATAATCAAGAGATCTCCGATGCTAAACGCTGTGGCCCCCGGAATCCACGACGGCAGAAAGAGCCAATCCCCGAGAGCGTTCAGGCGCGAGTCGGTCCCCATCAGAACGACATTGCCGTACGTTCCGTCGACCAGGAGCGTCGCCGCGGTCGAGCCGAGCCCCGCTTGTCCGAGCGCCGTCGCCGACGAAGGCATGTAGCCCCCGTTCGCCAGCACAACGCCGGCGTTGAGCAGCGCGCCGATCCCGATCATCCATACGGGACGAATGGACCGGTTGAGAAGGAGCCAGAGGAAGAGGATGGCGTAAGAGACGACGTGCAGCACGGGCGTAGCGAACGCAATGAGCGGGCGCTCGGAGAAGAGCGGAAAGATGAGGAGCTGAATGACAAGAGCGAGCGGAATCAGCCAGAGAACCCGAAAGGAGAGCGAGGTCAGCTGCCGGAGCCGTCCGTGCGCGACGTATCCGAGGAGGATCCCGACGCCGAGCGCGTAGAGGAAGATCATCCGTCAGTGCCTAGGCGGGTGCGGACGACTCGCTTGGGGTGTCCGCTTTGCGGAGAACCGCGAGGAGCGCATCAGCCGCCGCCGGATCCAGGTCCTTGCCCCGCATCTCCTCGATCATGCGCAGGGTCTCTTCGCGCGAGAACGCCGGGCGGTACGGTCGATTGGTGCTGAGCGCGTTGTAGATATCGGCGGCCGCGATCACGCGGGCCACCACCGGGATCTTCTCGCCCTTGAGCCCATCGGGGTACCCGCTTCCGTCCCACCGCTCGTGTTCGTGCCGGACAGCCACAGCCACGCTCGAGTAGATCTCGAGTCCCTCGATCAGTTCTGCACTCACGACAGGATGCCGCTTCATGACCTCCCACTCCTGGTCGCTGAGCGGCCCGGGTTTCAGGAGAATGGAGTCGGGCACGGCAACCTTGCCGATGTCGTGCACGCGGGCTGCGATCTCCACCTGCTCGGTATCGGTCTCCGAGAGACCCATTTCCTGCGCGATCTGTACCGCCAGTTCTGCCACGTTGCTCGAGTGCACCGCCGTGTAGTGGTCGCGCTCGTCGAGAATCCGCGAGATCTTCTCAAACGTCTTCCGCGCTTCGGTTCTCAGCCGTTGGTAGCTTCGGAAGGAGAGATGCACCAGGAAAAGCGGGACGATCGCGAGGAGCATATGCCAGATCGACTGAGAGTAGAGCACCGCCAACAGCAGGGCGAGGACCCCGAGCACGAGGTACTGCACGCTGAAATCGCGGACGTATGCCAGGAACCTGTGGAGAAACCGCTGCCGCTCGGTCATGGAGACAACGCCCGTGACAAGAGCCAGATTGACCGTCGCGTAGCAGACAAACGCCAACATCGCCCACAGGTAGTCCGTTCCAAGAACGAGCGGGAAGGCAGCATTGCCTGATGGAAAGAAGAGGATTCCCGTTACGGCAACGGACAACACGAGTTGGCCAATATTGAACGCCAGAACGTAGGTCACCCGGCTCGGGTTCGAGCGGAATCTGTCCCAGCGCATCAGAACCTCGGAGGCAAGAGTCGTGACGAAAACCATCGCCACGGTCAAAGAAGGTCCGAGGATGAACAGCGAAGCCATGTAGATGGCCATGCTGCTTGAGACCTCGCTGCCGTAGGCTGGGATCCAGACCGCATAGATCTCAGAGAGCAGCCCGAGGACAAGGAAGAGGACAAAGGCAAGGGTCCTCTGCACAGAGAGGAACTCGCAGTCCCTCAGGTAGAAGGCCATGGCACTGAGCGCCAGTAGCCCTATGGCAATAATGTACGCTCTGGTCCGAACCGGAAGAGTCACTCCACGTTTCCTCGCCGCAGTCTGGTCATACCTCTCCTATCTTAGCAGGGACCGGAGCCCCAAACCACGGCTCAGAGATTGAATCGTGCGCGCTAGTTGCCTACCCGTGCCACTTTACGCTAGCGCCCAGCAACAACCCCAGCATCGCAATCGAGAGTAGCCTATGGAAGGCCTTCACACCGAAGAACCTGGCTAGCACCTGCATCCCTCCTAGCGTATATCCACCCCACCTCATCTTCTGCCTCCTCGCGTCACCCCATTTCTAGCCGTGCCACTTCACGCTTGCGCCCAGCAGCAGCCCAAGAGATGCAATCGCCAACAGGTAGTACGCCGTCTTTCCGCCCAGGAGTCTCGCCATCTTCTCCGCTCCTTTATCCGTATACCCACACCACTTCATTGCCTGTCCCCCCTCGACCTCGCCTACTAGCCGTGCCACTTCACGCTTGCGCCCAGCAGCAGTCCAAGAGCTGCAATCGCCAACAGGTAGTACGCCGTCTTTCCGCTCAGCAGTCTCGCCATCTTCTCCGCTCCTTTGTCCGTATACCCACACCACTTCATTGCCTGTCCCTCCTCGACCTCGCCTACTCGCCGTGCCACTTGACGCTCGCGCCCAGCAGCAGCCCCAGTGTCGCGACAACAAATAGGTAGTACAGAGCCTTGCCACCAAACAGCTTCGTCACCGTCTCCGCCGCTTTCGTCGTGTAACCGCACCACTTCATGCCTCGCTCCTTTCAGCCCAACCGAGCTAGTTTCCGTGCCACTTCACGCTCGCGCCCAGCAGCAACCCTACAGCCGCAATTGCCAACAGGTAGTACGCCGCTTTCCCACCAAACAGCTTCTTCATCGTCTCCACTCCTCTTGCCGTGTGCCCGCACCACTTCATCGCTCTCGGCCTCCTTCGGTCTGTGATGAGTCCGTGTTCGCTCGACGGCCATGCCCGTCGTCAGGGGTATAGAATAACCATCCATGCTTCTTTCATCAACTTTGCATAGTAGATATAAGGCGACCCTCAGGATTCCGCCTAGGACGTTGGTCACCTCCCCCGTGGCGGATCCGCCGCCCGTGCCTTTACGGGGAGACGGGGTGTCGACTCGCAGACCCGGCGGTGCTCCGCAACGCTTCGCTCGGCGGCGGCGGGCGCGCCAAACCCCGCACCCTCCTGTGGTTTGACTTCCCTCCGACCCAGAGATACAGTTTCGCGAAGACCGACTGAGAGGTGTCAGAGTGCGAGAGTACGAGATTGTCTACGTGATACGGCCCGACCTGACCGACGAGCAGCGATCGGCGAAGGTGGAAAGGATCCAGACGCTGATCACTGAGAACGGCGGCGACCTCATCAAGACCGAGGAGTGGGGACGACGCGTCCTGGCGTATCAGATCCGCCACTTCACCGATGGGGTCTACGAGTTCACCGAGTTCCGACTCCCGCCGACCGCGGTGAAGACGATCGAGGAGCGGCTGAACATCGATGAAGAGCTTCTTCGCTACCAGATCGTGGTGAAGAACTAGGCGATCATGTCCGCAAACCTGAACCGCGTCATCCTGATCGGAAACCTGACCGGGGATCCCGAGCTTCGGTACACCCCGGGAGGGACAGCCCGAGCGCGGTTCTCGATCGCCGTGAATCGCCAGTACAAAGACGCATCGGGGCAACTCCAGGAAGAAGTCACGTTCGTCCCAATCGTGACGTGGGGCTCTCAGGCGGAGAACTGCGCCAACTACCTTCGGAAAGGCCGATCCGTCGCCGTGGAAGGCCGCCTCCGAATCGATTCATTCGAGAACGCAGAAGGTGAACGAGTCAAGATCACTGAGGTCGTAGCGTCCACCGTCCAATTCCTCGGCGGCCCGACGCGATCAAGCGAAGAGCCGGGCACGGTGAGCGCGCCGGCGACGACGGACGAGAGTCAGCCGCCTGAGGAGGAGGTTCCTTTCTAGGCTATGTTCCATAAGCGAAAACGAAAGTGCCGTGCGTGCGAAAACCAGGTCAGCCTGGACTACAAGAAGCCCGAAGAGCTGAAGCAGTACATGAACCGGCTCGGCAAAATCCTGCCCAAGAGGGCTACCCGCCTGTGTGCCAAACATCAACGGCGTCTCGCCGTCGAGATCAACCGCGCCCGGAAGCTCGCTCTGCTCCCGTATGTTGGGGAGAGAGAAGCGATGAAGGTTCGTCGCTGAAATCCGGACAGGCTTGCTCTCCCGCGCGCGCCGTCCCCCATGAGGAGTGACCGGCTCGCGGGATGGCTTGCGGGTCGAGCGGCCGCCGAAGATCCCATCAACGAATCGCGATACCTCCTCGGCGCTTTCGATGAGCCGGCCGAGGAGGTTCTTCGTTCCGGGGTCCGGGATCGTGCATTCCCTGACGTCCTCACGTTCGAGTTCGAGGAACCCTTCAGGCTCGATTTCCCGCCGACCGAGCGAGTCCGCGCGAGCGTGGAGCGCATGCTTCATCTTCTCTACGGTATCGGCTCGTGCCGCAGCGCGGAGTTACGCCGGCAGGGATACGAAACGCTGGATGACCTTGCCTCCCACCCGCAGTGGGGCGACCGGGCGCGGGCGCTGCTCGCGGAGTGGGGTCCGACGTGGGATGTCGAGGCGATCTTCCGCACCCTCGGAACATGGCTCCCGACGACCGATCCGTTGCTCCTTGACGCTCTCGGGCTCGTCCCGCGCGGGCGCGTGCTCTTCTTCGATCTGGAGACGCTGGGGCTGTCGAACACCCCGATCTTCCTGATCGCGATCGCACGGCTGGGGGAGCAAACCCTCCTTGTCCGCCAGTTCCTGGCGACGTCGCTTGCCGGGGAGAGGTCGCTCCTTGCCCGGTTCCGGCGCGAACTGGAGGACACCACCGCGCTCGTGTCGTACAACGGGAAGGCGTTCGATTGGACTCTTCTGCGAGAGCGATTCGCCTACTACAGCCAAGACCTTCCTGGCGTGCGAATCCATGCGGACCTTCTCCACCACGTTCGTCGGCGGTTCGGGGACGCCCTGCCGGACGCTCACCTGGGGACGGTCGAGGAGCGGCTGCTCGAGGTTCGGCGCACCGACGACCTGCCCAGCGCGCTCGTTCCTCAGTTCTACTCGAGATACCTCGAGACCGGAAGCCCCGCGCCGCTCCGACCGATCCTCGACCACAATCGACAGGACATCCGAAGCCTCGCGCAGCTGCTCCGCGCGCTCCTCTCCGCGAGGCCGAATGCATCTTGATGAGTTCCTCTCCGACCTTGCCCGTGACCGAAGCTATCGCGGCCAAGTGGTCTACGCCACCACCCTTCCGGCTCACGCGCCGGAGTACGGTGCGATGGCCCTGCGCCCGGAGATCGAGCGCTTCCTCAATCGGCAGGGGATCCGTCTCTACCGTCATCAGATCGAGACGATCGCGGCGTTGCGCGCCGGCCGGGACGTCGTGCTCACCACTCCGACGGCGTCCGGAAAGACCCTCGCCTTCCACGTGCCGACCGCCGAGTGGCTGAGCGAGGATCCCAAAGCCACGGCCCTCTACCTGTACCCGCTGAAGGCTCTCGCCAACGATCAACTGGAGAAGCTGAACGTCCTCGACGAAGCCTGTGGCGCCGACCTGCGTCCCAGCACGTACGACGGCGATACCCCTCAGCAGAAGCGAGCTTGGATCCGACGCTCCGCCCGCGTCGTCCTGACCAACCCCCACGCCCTCCACCAGTATCTTCCCTGGCATCCGCAATGGGCCCGCATTCTCGCCAACCTCAAGCTCGTCGTCCTCGATGAGGCCCACCACTACCGCGGCGTGGTCGGTGGCAACGTCGCCGGGCTTCTTTCCCGCCTGTCGCGAATCCTCGAGCACTACGGAGCCGCTCCCCGATTCGTGGTCTCGTCGGCGTCGATTGCGAACCCGACCGAGTTCGCTTCCGCCCTTACGGGAAGAGAGGTCGTCTCGATCCATGAGGATGCCTCGGCGCGCGGTCCGAGAAGCGTCGTGTTCTGGGATCCGATGGCCGACCCCTCCTCGTCGATCACACACCAAGCTGCGTCGTTGCTGTCCTTCCTCACGGACCGGGGAATGCAGGCCATCTGTTTCGCGCGATCGCGGGTCATGGCGGAGCGGGTCGCAAGTGCGGCCCGCAGGACGTCCTCAACGAAGGCAATCCAAGCCTATCGGGCCGGCTACCTTGCGGGGGATCGGAGGGAGATCGAGACCGAGCTGCGAGAGGGACACCTGCGAGGTGTGGTATCGACGTCGGCTCTGGAGTCCGGCATCGACGTCGGGGGCCTCGACGCGGCGATCCTCGTGGGTTTTCCGGGGAGCCTCCTTTCTGCATGGCAACAGGCAGGACGCGCGGGACGCGGGGCACGGCCGTCGCTCGTGATCTACATCCCCTACGAAGATCCGCTGGATCGTTACTTCCTCCGTGACCCCAACCGATTCCTCTCCTACGCGGGAGATCGACTCGTGCTCCCACATCGGACATTGCGCCAACGCGCGGGCCACCTTGCCTGCGCGGCAGCCGAACTGCCCCTGCGCGCGGAGGAGATCGACACGCCGGACGCGCAGGCCGCCGATGCGCTTCGCCAAAGCCGCCTCCTGGCCGATACCCCGTCCGGCTCGATCTACTGCGGGCTGCGTCGAGCCCACGAGGCGTTTCCTCTCGAGGAGATGACCGGCGAGACCGTCCGCCTGATGTGCGACGGCCGGACGATCGAGACGATGAACCCGGTCCGTGCCCGCCGCGACGCCTATCCAGGAGCGGTCCTTCTTCACCGCGGGGAGACGTTCGTTGTTCGCTCCCTGGACCTCGCTCTGGGAACGGCCGTGGCGACTCGTGAAGAGGTCGACTATTCGACGCAAGGCCTCCGGACCAGCGCCGTCGAGATCCTCAGTACAGAGGCCGCAAAGCGCTCGGGTCTGGCGTCCGTGTCGCACGGCCGAGTTCGCGTGACGGAGTCGTTCATCGGATACAGAGCCATTCACGATGACCGGAGTGTGTCCCTCCACCCGCTCGTGCTTCCGTCTCACATCTACGAGACGGATGGAGTGTGGGCAGCATTCCCCGACCTCCCGTCGGAACTCACCACCGTCGATCGGTTCGGCGCCCTGCACGGAGCCGAGCACGCGCTCATCGCGATGGCGCCTCTGCTGGTCCTGTGCGACGCGGCCGACATCGCCGGCGCCTCGACGCCCCTCCATCCTCAGACCGGCGCAGCGACGATCCTGCTGTTCGATGCGATCGAGGACGGCGCCGGTCTCGCCGAGGTTCTATTCGAGGAGTGGCCCCGGCTCGCGAGGGCGGCACACGACATGGTCCTTCGGTGCCCGTGCGGTGACGGCTGTCCGGGATGCCTGCTTTCCCCACACTGCGGCAGTCAGAACCAGCCCTTGTCGAAGCCCGGAGCGATGCGCATCCTTGCATGGGCAGCGGCAGAGCGAAAGGAGAATGGATGAAGCCCGTCATGGCTCTCGTGTTCCACGCCCCCGTCGGACGGACGATGGCGGAACGGATCGTCGAGGAGGCCCGCCGCGCGTCGACCCGCGGCCTGTGCGTCCTCCTACAGACCTGCGGCGTCGACCCGATCGTCGTGGCTCCCGCGGAGGTCGCGCGGACGGGGGTCTTCGACGTCGAGACCCGAACGCCCTCGGTGTCAGCAGACGCGCCGTTCCACTTCGGCCGGGAGATCCAGCGCCTCATCGTCGACCTCGACATCGAGAACCTTCTCTACTTCGGAAGCGGCAGCGGGGGCCTCCTGTCCGAGACGGAGCTTCGCGACCTCGCCGAGTTCGCGCGGACGGAAAGAGGAGCGGCGGTGTTCAACAACTTCTACTCCTGCGACTTCGCCGCGTTTCCGGAGGCCCAAGAGCTTCTCCACATCGCCCTCCCGGCCGTCGACAACCCGCTCGGATTCGCCGTCGCAGACGCCGGAATCCATTGCCTGTCGATGCCCCGCTCGGCCTCGACGCAGTTCGACATTGACACGCCGTCGGATGTCTACGAGCTTGCGCGCACCGACCGCGGCAACCCCGAGCTGCGCCGCTTTCTTCAAGACCGGACATGGGACCATCCGTCGCTGGACCCGGCACTCGCCGTACTGACCGATCGCTCGGCGCTGACGATCCTCGTCGGACGGGTGAATCCAACGACGTGGAGCCACTTCGAACGCGAGGTCGCGTGCCGAACGAGCGCCCTCGTGGAGGGGCGCGGCATGCGCGCGGCGACATCTCGTCACGTGCCGTGGCTCCGACAGACGATCGCCGAGGACGGAGCGGCGCCGTTCTTCCGGCGCCTCGAGAACGCGGCCGACGCCGCCTGGATCGACACGAGACCGCTCCTCCCGTTCGGCGAGTCTCTTCCTCCGCCCAGCACACGATTTGCGAGCGACCTCTTCCGGCTCGACGAGGTCGACGATCCGGTCTGGAGGAGCTTCACCGAAGCCGCGCTGCAGTGCCGGATCCCCGTCGTCCTCGGGGGACACAGCTTGGTGAGCGGAGGTCTGTATCTCGCGGCAGAAGCCTGCTGGAAAGCACGGAACGTAGCTCGTAGACTTCACCCGGATCCGTTCGGTGGGGAAAAGGAGCGACCATGAACCCGTCTCAATCCAACCAGCACATCCTCGACGTGGACGCTCAGACGGCGGCCCTCATTGCCGCCGAGGAGCGCCGTCAGCGGGAAAAGCTGATCCTGATCCCGTCGGAGTCGCTGACGCCTGTCCCGGTTCGTGAGGCGCTCGGTTCGGTGTTCACGAGCGTGTACGCGGAAGGGTACCCGCGTCGAGCCATGATGACGCAGACCGTCGAGCAGCTCGCCGACCTCGACGTGCAACTCGCAAACTACCGGCGGTACGCCGACCGTCGCTT
>JAQTVA010000045.1:0-2692 GCA_028707055.1 Candidatus Bipolaricaulis sp.
GGGGCGCGGCGGCGCGGTACCTCGTGATCGCGCGCGACGTCACCGAGCGGGAACAGGTGACCGCCGCACTGCAGGCCAGCGAACAGCGGTTGGCCTTGGCGTTGAACGCGGCAAGCGACGGCGTCTACAACGTAGATCTGCGCACCGGCGAAGCGTACTACAGCCCTGGGTACTACACGATGCTCGGATTCGAACCCGGCGAGTTCGCGCCGAGCGACGCGGCTTGGGAGAGCCTGCTGCACCCCGACGACCGCGAACGGGCCCTCGCGATGTTGGACCGTTGCGTGAGCGGCGACGTCGATGAGGCCGAGACGGAGTTCCGTCTGCGGACCAAGACCGGCGAGTGGCGTCGCATCGTCAGTCGGGGTCGCATCGTGGCGCGAGACGAACACGCAAGAGCGATTCGCCTTGTGGGCACGCACCGGGACGTTACCGCAGAGTCGGAGGCGCGCGAGGAGATAAGGCGGGAACGCGACCTTGCGCAAGCGTATCTCGACATCGCCGAGGTCATGCTGGTGGCCTTCGATCCCGAAGGACGGGTCACCCTGATCAACCGCAAGGGGTGCCGCCTCCTCGAGTACGAGACTCCGGGTGAACTCCTGGGCAGAGACTGGTTCGCAACGTGTCTGCCGCCGGGCAGCGTCGACGAGACGCGGGCCGTCTTTCGCCGGATGATGGCGGGCGAGATCGAGGCGGTCGAGTACCACGAGAACCCCGTAGTCACGAAGTCCGGACGGCAGAAGGACATGGCTTGGCACAATGCCCTCCTTCGGGATCGAGACGGGCGGATCGCCGGCGCTCTGAGTTCGGGCGAGGACATCACCGAGCGCCGCGAGGCGGAGGCCGCGTTGGTCGAGCGCGAGAGGCGGTACCGAGAGCTCGCGAACGACCTCCCGACCTGCGTGTTCGAGGCCGACCTCGGCGGGCGGCTGACGTTCGCCAATCGCACCGGCCTCGACTGGTTCGGGTACCGCGAGGCGGAGATCGCGGATGGGAAGACCCTATTTGACATGGTCGTGGGCGAGGAACGTGGCCGCGCGGCGACGACCCTCCGGCGAACGATCGTGGATGGGTTGGTTCCCTCGGGGGAGTACACCGCTGTGCGCAAGGACAGGAGCACGTTCCCAGCGCTCGTGTCGTCTCGTGCCGTCGTGAAGGACGGACGAGCCGTCGGCATCCGCGGGATTCTGATCGACATCACAGAGCGAGTGGAAGCGGCGCGTCGGATCGAGAACGCACTTGCAGGAACGATCCGCGCTCTCGCGGTCACGACGGAGATGCGCGATCCGTACACGGCAGGCCACCAAGAGCGCGTCACGGAGTTGGCGTGCGCGATCGGACGAGAGCTGGGGCTGTCCATGGACCGACTCGAGGGGCTGCGCGTGGCCGGCACCCTTCACGACATCGGCAAGGTCTCCGTCCCCGCGGAGATTCTCAGTAAGCCGACGTCGCTCACGCCGACCGAGTTCGGTCTCGTGAAGGTCCACCCCGAGGCGGGCTACGAGATCCTGCGCGCGATTAGTTTCCCTTGGCCGGTCGCGGACATCGTGCTGCAGCACCATGAGAGAGTCGACGGGACGGGGTACCCCCGGGGCTTGCATGGCGATGCGATCCTGCTCGAGGCGAGGATTCTGGCGGTGGCCGACGTCGTCGAAGCGATTGTGTCCCACCGGCCGTACCGGCCGGCGCAACGGATGGAGCGAGCGGTGGAGGAGCTTGCGAGGGGCGCCGGAACCCTCTACGACAGGGACGTCGTGGCGGCGTGCCAGCGGCTCTTCGACCGAGGCGGGCTGCCGCCCATGGAGTAATGCGCCCGCGGGCGGAGACGCTCTCGAAACCATCGCGCGGTACGACCAACAGGACTCGAGGAGGTCGCCCATGCCGGAGCTGCCGGAGATTGTCTGCCGCGCTCGGGAGATGAATGAGGAGCTGGCCGGGCGCAGGATTCGCGCCGTCGCGGTCAAGCAGCCGAAGTGCCTCAACGTCCCTGTCGCCGAGTTCGCGAGGGGGCTCTCGGGAGCCCGTGTTCGTGGAGTTACGAACCGCGGCAAGTGGCTTTTCGTCGACACCTCGTCGGGCCACCTCCTCCTCAACCTGGGTATGGGGGGCGAGATCCTCCTCGTCCCGTCGGACGACCTCCCCGAGGTCTGGCGGGTCCGCCTCGACCTCGATCGGAAGCAGTCCTTGTCAGTGAACTTCTGGTGGTTCGGCTACGCCCACTACATCGCGGCGGGGAGGCTGGACGAGCACTCCATGCCGGCGGCTCTTGGACCGAATGTCCTCGACGTCTCGCTCGCGGAGTTCCGAAGGCTTCTCCGGGGCCGTCGCGGCGCCGTCAAGCCGTTCCTGCTCGACCAATCGAACCTGGCGGGCATCGGCAACGCGTACATCCACGACATCCTGTTCCGCGCGAGGCTACATCCACTCGAGCCGCTCACCAGCCTATCGCCGAAGGCCGTGCGGCGGCTCCACGGCGCCATTGCGAAGGAGCTAAGGCGGTCGATCGCCAAGGGTGGGGCATTCTACGAGGTCGATTTGCACGGACACCCCGGCGGATTCCGGGAGACGGATCTTCTCGTGGGGTATCGCGAGGGGAAGCCGTGTCCGGCGTGCGGAACGCCCGTCGTCAAGATCAAGACAGGATCGACGGCCAGCTTCCTCTGTCCCCGCTGTCAGCCTCTGAGCGGCTAGG
>JAQTVA010000045.1:2792-9780 GCA_028707055.1 Candidatus Bipolaricaulis sp.
TACTCGGAAGCGCCTTTCTGCGAGCGTTCATGGAGATCGGGTTCGCGGCGGTGGCGCTCGCCACCGTCTCCAGCGCGAGTGCTCCCGCCCAACGCGGCCGACGTCTCTCCTACGTCAGCTCGTCGCGTTCCCTGGGATACGCGATCGGGGCGGTCGGTGCCGGGGTCCTTCTGGAGTCTCTGGCCTTCTCGCGGTCCTTCTTGGCAGTGAGCGTTCTTCCGCTCGTCGCGGGCGCTGTGCTGTTCCTTCTGCCTCATGAAGGGCGACAACAACGGCAGGAACGGGTGTCCGCGCGCGCAGCCTTCCGCTCCGCAGGCTTGACGGACCTCTACGTCGGGACGATTCTGCGGCAGATGGGTACGAGCGGCGTGTACTCCCTGATCTACGTCTACATGGCGTCGATCCACATCTCCCCCGCGACGATGGGGTTGATGAGCGCCCTGAACCGCATCTCGCAGGTGGGCGCAATGGTCCTATTCGGCCTGGTGGTCGATCGGATCGGTCGCAGACGGGTGTTCATGTTGGGATTTGCGCTGTCGGTTCTCGTGCCGCTGGTCGTGGCTCTGTCCCGCGGCGTGACAGGAATGGCCGTCGCCTTTCTCCTCATTGGCTTGACGTACAGCGCGCTCTACATTGGTTCCACCGCTCACATCGGCGACCGCGTGGCTCCCGAGCAGTTGGGGACGATGCTGGGGCTGTTCGAGACAGCGCGCGGCGTCGGGGGGTTGGTGGGCCCGACGGTGGCCGGGGCGATCGCCTCGAGCATCGGATTGAACGGAATGATGTACGTTATGGCCGGGATCTGCGGCGTCGCCGTGGCCGTGATGGTCGGGCACCGGCGACGCGGTCGCCCCGCCGCGGATCAGGCGTCACGGGGGGCGTGAAAGGCAGGAGGAGATGGAGGGCAATCGACTCACGTTGGTCGTGCTGTCTGCCGGACTGGGACGACGATTCGGGGGGCCGAAGCAGGTCGAAGCGGTGGGTCCGAGCGGCGAGATCATTCTCGACTACTCGATCTTCGACGCGGTCCGCGCCGGCTTCTCCCGGATCGTTCTCGTCGTGCGCGACGAGGTCGAGGAGGTGCTTCGCCAACACCTCGCTCCGATCGTCTCCCATTGCGAGATTGAGTACGTCACGCAGCGTTCGGACGACCTGCCCCGGGGACACGCTGCGCCAGCGGGCCGGCGGCGGCCGTGGGGCACCGGGCACGCGGTATGGACGTGCCGCGACGTCGTGACCGATCCTTTCGCCGTCGTGAACGCGGACGACTTCTACGGATCGGCTGCATTCGAAACCATGGCTCGGTTCCTTCGAAGTGGCGGGGACTCCCGCCCGCTCCGCTGCGCTATGATCGGCTACGCGGTGGGCTCGACCCTCACGCCGCACGGCAGCGTCTCGCGCGGCGTGTGCGAGGTCGACGCAACAGGCCGTCTGGTGAGCATCGTCGAACGTCACGGCGTGGCACGCCGCGAAGGGGGGGTCGGCTACTCCGAGCACGGGACCTGGCATCCGCTGGACGAGAGCACGGTCGCGTCGATGAACTTCTGGGGCTTCTCGCCGAGCATTCTGGCGCTCTTCGGGCGCGAGTTCGGTCGATTCCTCGCCGCGCGGCCCGCCGCCGAAGAGGAGTTCGGATTGCCGACCGTAACCGGCACGCTCGTCGGCGCGGGCGACATCGCCGTCTTCGTCCTTCCGACGACCGCGACGTGGCTCGGCGTGACGCATCGTCACGATCTGGAGTGGGTGCACGAGGAGATCGGCCGACGGACTGCCGCCGGCGACTACCCGAGCCCGATGTGGGAGGGGGACACGTGATGGAACCCCGCCCGCTGCTCGCTGCGCACGACCTTTCGAAGCGATTCCGCGACCGCGTGGCTGTGGACGGGCTGAACTTCACCGTCGAGCAGGGTGAGATCGTCGGCCTGCTCGGGCCGAACGGCGCCGGAAAGACGACCACGCTCCGCATGCTTGCCGGCATCATCGGCCCGACCTCCGGAACCGCGACGGTGGATGGCGTTGATCCCGCCCGCGAACCGGAGAAGGTTCATGAGTCGATCGGGTTTCTCACCGAGACCCCCGGTTTCTACGAGCGCCTCTCCGCGGAGCGGAACCTCGCCTACTTCGCGGGGTTCTACGAGGGAATCGACGCGAAGATCGCGGCGCGGCGCGAGCTTGCCCGCATGGATCTTGCCGATCGCGCGTCCGATAGGGTCGGCACGTTCTCCAAAGGCATGAAGCAGCGGCTTGCGCTGGCCCGCGTTCTCCTGCACGCGCCCCGCATCCTCTTCCTCGATGAGCCCACGGCCGGTCTCGACCCGGAGGCGGCGCGCGACTTGCGCGACCTCATCGTCGCGCTGAGGGCGGACGGCTGCACCGTTCTGCTGTCGACGCACAACCTCGCCGAGGCCGAGGCCTTGAGCGATCGCATTGCGGTGTTTCGGACCAGGCTCGTGGCGATCGACACACCGAGAACCCTTCGCGAGCGCCAGTTCCAGCGGCGACTGCGGGTCCGCCTCGTCGCGGAATCGGAAGCCTGTCGTGCCGCCTTGCAGAGAGAGGAGTTCGTCCGCGATGTTCGTTGGCTCGAAGACGGCACGCTGAGCGTGCTTCTCGCGGACCCGGACCGGGATCGACCGCGGCTCGTGACGCGCATCGTCGAAGCGGGGGGGCAGATCCTCGAAGTGCGGGAGGACGAGAGGCCTCTCGAGGAGGTCTATCTAAACTTGGTGGGTGGGGAGGAAGCATGAAGCGACGGATCACGAATGTCGTGCGGATGGAGTGGGCCGGGATCGCGGCCACGCCCTCCAGTCTTCTCTTCCTCGTCGTGATTCCGCTCATCCTTGTGGGCCAGGCGCTGTTCTTGTCGTGGGTGGTGCCCCGCTTCGTCAACCCGGAGATTCTCGGTCCCGCGGGCGGAAACGCCGACACGCTACGTCTCCTCATCCTTCGGCAGTTCCCGTTCTTCGTGCTCCTCATCCCAGCGATGGTCGCCAATGTCTTCGCGACCCTCGGCATCGTCGAGGAGAAGGTCTCACGGACGCTCGAGCCGCTCCTGGCAACACCGGTGCGCACCTGGGAACTCCTCACGGGCAAGATCCTCTCCGGAGCGGTTCCCGGCCTGGTCGTCGCTTGGCTCTCCGCGGGGCTGTTCATCGCGGCGGGCTATGCGCTCGGCTGGGGCGCACTCCTCCGCATCTGTCTCACGCCGACCTTCTACCTGTCCCTGTTCCTCCTCATGCCGGCCGTGTCGCTCCTGAGCTTTGTCATCGGTGTCATCGGCTCGTCGCGGGCCCGGGATGCGAAGGAGGCACAGAACCTGGCGATGGTCGTCGTGCTGCCGATCTTCGCCATCATCGGACTCCAGGTGACCGGTCTCGTCGAGTTCACCCCGCTGCGGACGCTCTTTCTCTCGCTCTCGCTCGCCGCCGTCGACATCCTTCTCCTCCGGGTGGCGGTGCGCCTGTTCGGTCGCGAGTCGATCGTGACGCGCTGGGCGTAGCTCCCACGCGTCGCGACCGACGTGACGAGCGATTCGTTCTCTCGGCACCGGCCGCTCGAGAGCCGCACCTAGGCTCCGCTCGCGGCCCCAAACACGTCTTCAAACCGCTGGGGCCGCCGCCAAACCTCGAGGTCCCCCGCCACGTCGACAGCGACTTTCGCCGGCAGCGGGAATCCGCAGCTGTTCGAGGCGAAGTGGTCGGCGGAGTAGGCTCCGGTGAAGTAGATGGCGACTCGCTCCCCGACACGCGGCGCCCGGTTCAGCCGGACCTTGACCTTGCTGATCATGTCGCCGGAGAAGCACAGCCTCCCGGCGAGAAACGCGTCCACGGGGCGGTCGTCGGCGCGGCGCGGCAGAACGGCGACAGGGAAGATGTCGCTCGTCACGAGATTCGTCCCATGATTCGTGATCCCGAGGTCGAGCGAGACGACCGCGTGGCCGAGAACGCTCTTCGTCCCGCGGACTTCGGCGAGCGTCAGTCCTGCCGTCGCCATGAGGCTGCGGCCGGGCTCGACGATCAAGGCCGGCGACCCGAGGGCGGCGAGGTGCTCGGCAGTGGTTCCTCCGTCCTCATGGCGGAAGGTGAGCACATGCTCGAGCATGGCCGAGCCGGGACGCGGGGACCAATACGCCTTCCCCGTCCACGCCGGAGCGCTCTCGCGGAGGTCGGCGGCCGCGTACCCCATCGGAAGGTCGGTCCACGTCACAGACATGGTCTTGTCCGCCGGATGCCGGAGGCGCTCGAGAAGGCGACCCCGGAAAGCCTCCCACTCGTCTTCGGAGGTGAACGACACGGGGTATCCGCCGCCGATGTCGAGCACAGAGACCGAGAGGCCGCAGGCGTGCGCCCGCTCGACCAGGGCGACCATGTGGACCGCCAGGCGCTCGTACGCAACGGGATCGGCGATCTGGGTCCCGATGTGCGCCGACACGCCGACGAAGCGGACCCCACGCGTCTCGGCTATTCGCTCGAATACAGGCTCGGCCTCGTCGACGGAGAACCCGAACTTCGTCCACTCCGCCGCCGTCGTCTGGTCGGCGGAGGTGAACCCGGAGAGCGGCATCCCGCGGAACCGCACGAGGATCGGGACGCAGGCGCCGCGCTTCACGGCCATCTGCGACAGCTCATCGAGCTCATCGGCGTTGTCGACGGAGGAGATGGCCCCCGATCGCACGATGGCCTCAAGGTACCGGGAGGTCTTGGCATTCCCGTTGGCCACGATGCGGGCCGGCGGGATCCCTTCCTCAAGCGCTGCGCGGAATTCGTGCTCGGACGCCGTGTCGGCACCGAGTCCGAGGCGCGCGGCGGCCCGAACGGCCCCGCGGCAGGGGTTCGACTTGACGGCGAACAGCACGAGCGAGTTCGGGTAGAGACGGCTTAGGACCTCGCTGTACCCGTTCGCATTGCGCTCGATCGAGTCAGGGAAGATCAGGTGAAGCGGGAGGCCGAACTCCGCAATGGCGCGCTCGACGCCGACGGCCCGCTGCGCCAGCGCATCATCGAGCGCAGCGCAGATCCGCGATGAGCCCCTGGTTGCCATGCTTGTCTGTCGACTCCTTGGTTTCTCTATGCCGCGCATGGTAGCTGACCCGTCACGTGTTGTCAGGGAACGCCCCCGTCGACTCGCCCGGGGTCAGGTGTCCGTAACGTACGCTACAAACCCTCCGCCCTGTGTCCGCCAGACGTCGCGCTTCGAGAGCCACGTCCAGAACGCGACAAGACGCCCTTCTCGAGTCCAGCCTGTGCGGCGTGTTCCCTGACGGAAGAAGCCCACGAAATGCGTCATCCTCCGGCGACGGCGCCGACAGGTGTCCAGAACCTCGGTTCCCCCATTGGGTCATTGCCCGAGGACGGCGCGCGTGCTATGCTCCCATTGAGGAGAAGGAGGTGACCAATGCCGATTATTACCATCGAGATCACGGCCGGGATGTTGCTCGCTTTCTTCTGGGCATTCTGGGTCTTCGCGTTCGCGGGTTGGTGGTGCGGCGGCGGTTGCTAGCCGCTTCGTGGAAGCGAGAGCGGTGGTGGCCGGATGACGTTGTTTGATTGGGGAAGAGCGATCGTCGTCTCTTCCCTTTTTCTCTTGCTTGCTGCAGGGGCGGTGTTCGCCGAGGCACGCGACGAGTTCGCGCGCGAGACTGGGCTCGACACCGACCTCATCAACGTTCTGAAGACCGACGTGGGAGGGACGCAGCTCACCATCGTCTACGTCTTCATCAATGAGCGAGCGCTCACCAGCCGCGTCGACCCCACCCTCCGCCAGACGCTGCTTCCCTTCATCGGACGGAACGCGCTCTACGTCAACCCGAGCATCAAGGAAGTCGTCGGGTGGTTTGACTTCAACCCCCTGTTGATCGCGGTCCAGTCCGAGGGCGGCGAACTTCTCTGGCCCGGCGCGGCTTCGTGGACGGAGATCACCCCCGGCTTCATGAACGGGCTGTTCCAGGTGAACCCCGCCGGACCGTCGCAGGGCTCTGGGAGCGAGGGGGTCCTCGTTCTCGGTGAGGCCATCGACCCGACGAAGCCGTTTGAGATTCTCTACAGCGGCCAGCGCGTCCGGTTCGAGATCGCGCCGATCGCCGCGGCGGGTGTGTCGACGCCACGCTCCGCACCGACCTCCCACACGCCGATCTCGGTGCCGGTCCTGGAGGACACGGGCAACCTCGCGGAGCTGTTGACCCTGGATTCGGTCACCGCGGAGGGCATGGCTGGGCTGCTCGGTCTGGACCGCTCCCTCGTCCGAGTCCTCGACACCCACGCACGGGGAGAGTCGCTGCGCCTCGTGTTCGTTCACCTCACCGAGGCCGCGCGCGACGGCACGCTCGGCGTCGACCTGCTCCAGCGGCTTGACCCGCTCATCGGAACGGGAGCCGTCATGGTGTGGGCCACCTCTTCGACGGGAACGTCCTTCTCACCCTGGAGCTTCTACGTCCAGCAGAACGGCACAAACTACGTGTTCTTCAGCGCAGCGTCGTTCGTGGAGCTGACGGACGGGTTCCTCAGAGCCGAGACCCTCTCGACCGGGGCAGTCGCCGCCGGTGTCATCCGTCTTCCGAAGAGCGTCGACGCATCCGCTCCCTTCTCCATTCACTACGGTACATCGGGAGTGAGTTTCCCCTGAGCGCCTCACCGCGCGGCGTCGGATCGTTCGGCTCCGATCGAAGCCTGGGCGCCGCGACGTCCATCGTCCTCGCCTCGGGTTCTCCCCGTCGTGTCGAACTCCTGTCCCGGATTGTCGACCGTTTTGACGTCGTTCCGAGCGGTGTGGACGAGGCCTCCGAGGGAGCTCCCGAGCAGCGGGCGCTAGCCGCAGCGCGTGCCAAGGCGCACGGGGTCGGAGCGACCCACGCCGGAGTCGTGATCGGCGCCGACACGATCGTCGTGGCCGGAGGCTCCATCCTCGGCAAGCCCGGATCGGGCGACGAGGCGCGCGCCATGCTCGAGATCCTCAGCGGACGGGAGCATGAGGTCATCACCGGCGTCTGCGT
>JAQTVA010000046.1 GCA_028707055.1 Candidatus Bipolaricaulis sp.
GACGACATCTCGAGTCGCAAAGACCCGCTGCCGATCGTGATGCTGTGGTTCTACATCCTGGTCAACCTGTGGAAGCTCCTGTTCACCGACTTCGACTCGGCGCAGCTGTTCATCTTCCACAACCAGTACATCGGGGACCCGCGAGCCTAGGGCCGGGCTACGGTATCGAACCGAGCGTGACGGTGACGCCGCGAGCCGCGAGGGCTTCGAGGGCTTCGGCGACGTGGGGATCATTCGGGTCGGCCGGCGTGCCGCGAAGATCGACGATGCTTTCGGCGGAAAGCCCTGGGTTGGCAGCGAGCGGCGCAAGATCGGCGACCGCCGTCTGCGAGAGGCCGAGGATCTGAAGTTCAGGCATCCCGACAAGCGGCGACACGTCCTGGAGTGGGTTCTGGTCTAGCCAGAGCTTCTGGAGCCGGACCAGTCCACGAAGCGCCTCGACATCCTCGATGTCGTTCTTCCACAGACTGAGGCGTTGCAGGTTGGTGAGCGCAGCCAAGGGCGCCACGTCACGGATCCGGTTTTCGCTCAGGCCGAGGCCCTCGAGGGACGCAAGGCCCGCGAGAGGACGCAGGTCGGCGATCCGGTTCTCTCCAAGACTGAGCTTCTTCAGCCGGATGAGCGTGGCCACGAAGCCGATGTCCTCGAGCCCCGTGCCCGGCAGGCCGAGCCACTCGAGTCGGGTGAGCTGACCCAGGGGACGCGGGTCGGCGATCGGGCATCCGGAGAGTCCAAGTTCCCGAAGCTCTCGCAGGTGTGCGAGCGGGGCGATGTTCCGGATCTGGTTGTTCCAGAGCCCGAGGAAGCGCAGCTCGGCGAGTTCCGCGAGCGGCGTGATGTCGACGATCGCGTTCCAATCGAGGTCGAGCCTCGTGAGGTGGATGAGACCGGCCAGGGGGGCGAGGTCTTCGATCCGATTGCTCCGGAGAACGAGCGTCTCCAGGCGCGCAAGACCGGAAAGCGGCCGCAGCTCGCGGATGTAGTTCTCGGCGAGGTCGAGCTCTCGCAGGTTCGATAAGGCCTCGAGTCCGTCGAGGCGAGTGATCCCTGCGGCCGCGGCGGCAAGCTTCTCGAGGCGCTGCGCGTCGGCGGAGCGGATGGGACCGGACCCGATGTCGAGCGCGTCGCGCACGGCGCTCTCGAGGTGTGGGTCGGCGAATATGACGACGTCGGCGGGGTGCCGGCACGCTCCCAGGGAGGCGAGGAGAACGACGAGCGCAATGGGACCGGTCCTTTGCAGGAGACGCGTTCGAGCGTTCATCGGCGACGAGTCTATCGACGGAGGCAGCGGCTGCAAGGAGAAAGGAAGAGGAGGGAGGGGAACGGCTCTCGTTTCGTTTCCCTCCCTCCAGGAGTCAAGGAGGCGTCGTGACTCTCTACGTATCTCTTATGCCCGAGGGTAGTTGCGGCCGGGAGCGAAGGCCATGTACTTCGTCTGGTACGCGAAGGACAACCGTGCCCTCCGTCTGGGACATCCGCCCCACGAAACCGCTTTGCCCTTGTGCCCGCCTCGGCTACGGGGTCCCGAAGTTCCAGGAACCGAAGAGCGACAGGCCGCAGCCGCAACAGCAGCTGCGGGACTCGCCGACGCGAAGGATCAGGTAAGCCTCGCCGCATGCGGGACGGCAGACCGGCGAGCGGCAGCTGTAGGTGCAAGCGCCACAGCATGGGATGAGTTGGACGGTATTCGAGATCTCCCCGGCGGACGTGGTCTCGACGATCACGCTGTAGAAACCGTCGTTCACGCGGACTCCGCCGTCATCCTCCAACGTCCACTCCATCACGGTGAGCAGTCCGTGGGGAAACTCGAAGGTTACGCGGCGGACGAGCACGCCATCGAGGGTTTCGACGCGCCATCCGGTGATGAACGGGGTCTCCTCGGTGGCATGGGCCACGAAGTAGTCCACCGGAACGGTGAGCGTGAACTCGATCGTCTGATTCACGCGGAACAGGGTGTAGCACACCGGGCTTCCGGCGGGCGTGCAGCCACAGTCACCCCATGCCGACAGACCGATGCCGACCAACAGCAGTGCAGTCATCCAGCCTACGCGATGCATCGTCACCTCCACACTCTTGACGAAGACACGGCAACGGGTGTCTTCAGCCTCACGGTTCACGTACACCCTCGCTTGGGGAAAGTGTCCACGGCGGCGTGGACCTCGGTTCGCAGGAGCCGATCGTGGCGTTGCTCCTCCGCTGCGAGGGCGCGGAAGAGCGGTCCCGCCTCACCGCCAAGGCCGGCAAGGAACTCGTAGAGCGCCGCGAGCGCCGCTTCACGCCGCGTGGCGGCCGCGATCGCATCCTGAGACAGCTCGCCACCCGGCAGGGGGACGTCGACGAGAAAGTCGAGAACCGCGTCGCCGGCGCGGGGATCGACTCGCTTGGGCAGGATCTCGGCGGGCGAGATGTGGAGCAACATTTCGTGGTGGCCGCGCTCGGCGGCTCCCATCTCGGCGAGCAGCGCCATCGTTCGAGCGGTCGGAGCGTGTTGCGACCAGCGCTTGTAGAGAACCTCGAGCTCCTTCTCGCCGGCGGCGGCGACGTCGAGTGTCCGCCGGAGGGGGTGAGTCATGCGACCTCCTTCGAAGATGCAGGGCCACGCCGCTCGCAACGGCAACCCGCCGTCTGCCCATTCCTCAGACTATCATGCCGCAGAATCGGCGGGCACTCCAGTCCGGCGGGACACGGCCGGCTCTTGCGACCACGGCGACTTGGCAACGCGTCCTGGAGCCGGTACGGTGGAAAGAACGCGGGCACTGGGTCGGAGGCGAACGTGGAAGAGCGCAAAGGAAGGGCGCGCGGTCGAGGTCTGCGGCCCCAGCTCCGGGTTCCCCTGCGAGGCACCGGGATTACGCTCGTTGTCGCAATCGTGGTTCTCAGCGTTGGAATCGTCGCGTACGTGTCGTTCCGCAGTGCGCGCGCGGACGTCAACGACGTCGCACGGCAGCTCCGTCGTGAGGCCGCCGCGCGGATCGAGGACCGCCTACAGGAGTTCCTGCGGACGCCACACACTCTGAACGAGGTGAACGCCGACCTCATTGGGCGAGGCGTCCTCGACGCCGACGATGTCGACGCGCTGACGGCGCACTTCTGGAAGCAGGTGCAGGCGGCTCCAAGCGTAACGAGCGTGTACTTCGGCAACGCGAGCGGGGGAGTCGCCGACGCAGGACGCGAAGGTGCAGGCGGTGCCCTGTACCTGATCGTGACCGACGGCTTCGTGGCAGGGACGTTCCGCAAGTACGCGACGGATGAGGTCGGCGGCCGCACCTCGCTGCTTCAGGAAGTACCCGGTTTCGATGCGAGGACACGGGCCTGGTACACGGGCGCGGTCGCTCAGGGAGGGCCCGCGTGGAGCAGCATCTATCTCCTCTTCTCCGGGCAGGACATGGCGATTTCGGCCAGCCGGCCGGTAGTGAACGGGCGGGGTGAGTTGCTTGGCGTTGTGGCGGCCGACCTCTTCCTAGCGCAAGTTGGAGACTTCCTACGTCGGTTGAACGTGGGCGCGAACGGCCGGTGCTTCGTCATGGAGCGTTCGGGCTTGCTGATTGCTTCGTCGGCCGATGCGAGCCCGATTGTGCACGGCGAGCCGGGCCGGGCGCCGCGCCGCCTGAGCGCGAGCGAGAGCTCGTCGCCCGTGGTCCGCGCGGCGGTGGCGAGTATTGAAAGAGGATGGAGCGGCGAAGCGGGCGACGGTGGGCAGCTGGAATTCACGGTCGACGGCGAGCACCACCTTCTCCAAGTGCTGGAGCTTCGGGACGGCCGTGGCATTGACTGGCTCGTCGGCGTGGCGATCCCAGAGCGCGAATTCATGGCGCGAGTGGAAGCGAACACCCGCACGACCGTCGTGCTCGTTCTTGTGGCCGGCATCTCAGCGGTGGCCCTCGGGGTCGGCGTGTCGCGCTGGGTCACGGAGCCGCTCCGTCGGCTGGACCGCTCGGCGCGGGCGCTCGCCAGCGGCGAGCGGGAGGTCGTGTCCGAAGCGAGCCGAATCGTCGAAGTCGCCAGCCTCTCGCGATCGTTCAACGTGATGACCGAGCAGCTCGAGGAGACGGTCCGCAATCTCCAAGCGGAGGTCGCGGAGAGGACAAAGGCGGAGCGCGAGCTACGCGAGAGCGAGGCCCGCTATCGGCTGCTCGCCGACAACTCGACCGACGTCATCTGGACGATGAACCTGGAAGGGCAGTTCACCTACATGAGCCCGTCGGTGGAGAAGCTGCGGGGCTTCACCCCCGAGGAAGTGATGAGCCTTCCGTTCCCCGCGGCTTTGACGCCCGAGTCGGCGGCGTCTGCCGAAGCGTTGTTCGGCAGCATACGTCGGCGGATCGAGCAGGGGCTGCCGTCTCCCGAACAGGAACACTTCGAGTTGGAGCAGCCGTGCAAGGATGGATCGACGGTGTGGACTGACACGGTGATCAGCGTGATTGAGGACGATCGCGGACGCCCGATCGGCCTCGTCGGCGTGTCCCGAAACATCACCGCGCGGAAGCGCGCCGAGGAGGAGCGGCTCGCCTTGGAGGCGCAGCTCCGTCACAGCCAGAAGCTCGAGTCCATCGGGACGCTGGCAAGCGGCATCGCGCACGAGATCAACAACCCCCTTACCGGCGTCATCAACTACGCCGACCTCATCGGACGGCGAACGGCGGACGCGCAATTGCGCGAGTTCGCTGAGGGGATCAAGACCGAGGGGAACCGCATGGCCGAGATCGTCCGCGGGCTCCTGTCATTCGCGCGACAGGAGACGGTCGGGAAGCGGCTGGAGCGGATGCCGGACATCCTCCGGGCGTCGCTCACGCTGATCGGAGCGATGCTTCGCAAGGATCGGATCCGCCTCGAACAGCGCGTCGCCGAGGACCTTCCGCTTGTGCGCTGTAACGCGCAACAGGTTGAGCAGATCCTCATCAACCTTCTTACGAACGCCCGCGATGCGCTGAACCGCAGGTACCCAGCGGACGATGACGACAAAGTCATCGAGATCGTCATGGGCCCCATCGAGAAGGACGGGTCGCTGTGGGTTCGCACGACCGTCGAAGATCATGGCGCGGGCATCCCCGCCGATCTCTTGTCCCGCATCTTCGATCCGTTCTTCACGACCAAGCCGCGTGACATGGGAACCGGCCTGGGTCTCTCGATCAGCTACGGGATCGCCAAGGACCACGACGGCGACCTCGCGGTCGAAAGCGAGGAAGGCCGCCACACGCGCTTCCACCTCGACCTGCGCGCCGAGCTCGGGTAGACCTTGGCGAGACGACGGTTGCGCCCATCGCTCGACGGCGAGCACGAAGTCGACACGGGGAATCGAGAGCGGGCCCCGTGGCTACGTTGGGAGTGACGGACGCGACGGCGCCCTTCAGGCCGGTCTGGAGCTCCTCGAGCGCCGCCGGGATCTCGCGACATCGAACACCAAAGCGTTTGAGCCCCGCACTTCGTGACATCCTCCTCTCCGTGCGCCGTGCCCCTCGCTCGACAGACGAGTCCCCCGGAGGAGAGCGGTGACGAGGAACGCACGAAGTACGTGAGAGAGACGCGGGCGGGACCTCGCACGCGCGGGCTCTGGCGCCGGTCCACGTAGGTCGCGAGTGAACCGCCTAGCCTGACAGCCCGACCCACGAGCGGGGAAACAGACAGGAGGAGATCCTATGGTGGTGCTCCGTAAGTCCACGCAGGAGGAGTTCGATCGTTGGTTCGCGCTCTCGATGGAGCGCCAGGCGGAGGACCGCGCCTGGGTGAACGGCACCGATCCGAAGGCCGAGCGAGCGCAGCTCGAAGCGATGATCCCCGTGCTCTTGCCAAAGGGCATGGACTCGCCCGACCACGCGTTCCGGGTCGCCCGGGACGAAGCGGGAAACGAGCTCGGCTTCGTCTGGGTCGGCGTAGCTCCCGGAGCGCCCGAGGGAACGTGCGTCCTCTTTGACGTCCACGTCCACGAGGCACACCGCGGCCGCGGAGTCGCCCGCGCGATGCTCGAGCAGATGCTTGAGTCCCTGAAGGGCGACGCCATCAAGACGGTCGTCCTCTACGTGCGGGCCGACAACGCCCCGGCGCGGGCCCTGTACACGAAGCTGGGCTTCGTCGAGGAAGAGACTCCCGAAGGAGCCAAGGATCTCCAGATGCGGAAGACGCTAGAGCCCGATCCCGAGGACGAGCGTGCCCACACATTCGAGCGTCAGCACGTCGTCGTGAGTGGCCTACCCTCGACGCGAGCCATCCTCGACATCGGCGGCGGCGGCGAAGGCGTGATCGGCCGGATCGCCGGTGAGCGCGTCATCGCCATCGACCGCCTGCGCCAAGAGCTGGAAGAAGCGCCCGCCGGCCCGCTAAAGATTGTCATGGACGCCCGCGAGCTCGGCTTCCTCGACAAGAGCTTCCAGACCGTGACCGCGTTCTTCTCCCTCATGTACATGAAGGCAGAGGACCATCCGCGCGTGTTCGAAGAAGCGTTCCGCGTCCTCGCCCCCGGCGGCCGGTTCCTAGTCTGGGATGCCGTCATACCGCCGCGGACAGGCGAGAAGAGGGACATCGTCGTCTTCCCGATGACGATAGACCTACCCGACGGCAAGGTAGTCTCCACCGGGTACGGCGTCCGCTGGCCGGATGGAGGACGCGATGCCGCCTACTACCGCCACGTCGCGGAGGCAGCTCAGTTCGAGGTGGTGTCCGAGCACGCGACTGAGCGGCACTTCGCAATGGAACTTGCGAAACGCTAGGCGGCCGGCGCCAGGAGGGCGGGCGAACGAAGACGCCATGCTCTTCGAGCTGCGTCGAGAGCCTGGGGCGGACCGGGCTGCCGGAGACGAGCGCGTTGTGTCGTCTCCGGTCCGGCGTTCTTCACGCCGGAGCTCGCGTTGGCTAGACTGGTAGCAGGGTGGAGAAGTGAAGGAGGTCTCGTGAGGCAACTCCTGGATCCGCTGTCCGCGATGATCATCACGTCCGCCGGGATCACCGTGATGTCGATCGTCGCGATCGCGATGGACAACGTCTGGGGATTTGTCATCGGACTGCTCCTCGTCCTCGGGCTCGTGTTTGGCGGGATCCTGCGCTTCCGCGCCGGAGACACAACGACGGCGAAGTACACGTGCCTCGCCGTGACGGTTGTCGGTTTCGTGCTCGGGTTCATCAACCTGTCCTGGGCAAGCTCGCGGTCGCGTTTGGCTTGATCGACATCCTGCTCATCGTCCCGACCGGATACGCCGGGTATCGGTTGCAGACGGGCAAGTAGCCGGCGGCGCCTGTCGCTCCCTGACTGCCGCCCTGATGCTGTCAAGCTTGTAGGCGTGTCTGTCGGGGCAGATCGTGCATCGCGGCGGTTGCCGAGGGCTCGATCGGGGGAGAGGTGGCGCGGAGCGATCGCCTCGGACTGTCAGGCCACAAGAGTGGAAGGGAGTTGTCGGTGGTGGTGAGAGATCGAGAGGTCATCGGCCGCGGGCGAACGGCGGAAATCCTGGTGTGGGATGACCGCCGAGTGATGAAGCTCTACCTCGCGGGGAGCAGCAGGGACTACGTCCGGCGAGAGGCGGAGGTGTCGCGCCTTGCCCACCGCGCCGGGCTCCCGGCTCCCGCGGTGTACGACACGGATGCGCCCGACGGCGTCCATGAGGTCGACGGACGTCTCGGCATCCTGTTCGAGCGGATCGACGGGCCGACGATGATGCGCGACTTGGGGACGCGCCCCTGGATGTTGATCGCCTATTCCCGGCAGCTCGCGTCTCTGCACGCCCGGATTCACGCTGCGCCAGGCGAGGGGCTTCCGCCGCTGCGGAAACGTATCGAGTGGAGCATCGAGCGGGCGAGCGAGTCAATCACCGAACGTGCGCGGGCAGAGGCGGGAGAACGGCTGGACGCGCTGCCCGACGTGCGGCAGGTGTGTCACGGCGACTTCCACCCCGACAACGTGATCCTGCGGACTGGCTCGCCGATGGTCATCGACTGGGGACCCGCATCGGCCGGGCACCCGGCCGCGGACGTCGCGTGGACTTACCTGTTGTACCGATTCGCCGGCACGCCGCCGGGGACGCCGACTGCCCTGCGGCTGCTCCTGGCCGTCGTCCGGAGGTGGTCGCTATGCATCTACCTTCGCACGTACTCTCGCCTGACCGGCCGCTCATGGGCTGAGGTCAGGGCATGGGTCGGCCTGATCGCCATCCTACGCCTTGCCGACAACATCCCGGAGGAACGCACAAGGCTGATCCGCCTGATCGAGCGCGAGTTGGGCCAAGCTCCATCCCTGTAGCCCACGACGTCTGCTCAGGCGGTCGCTGAAGGCGGTTGGGGCTCGATTCAATCGAGTCCGGCGTGGCGCCAGCGGTAGGTGAGCGTACCGGCGGACTGGAAACCGACGCGCTGGTAGATCGACTTCGCCGGCAACGAGACGTCGGTGTAGAGCGACATCCGCTCGATCCCGGACTCGCGGCACGCGGCCATGGCGCCGCAGAGAAGCCGCCGCCCGTTGCCGCGGCGTCGATGCTCCGGAGCGATTCCGATCCAGGCGAGGTGCGCGGCCGTCTCGTCCCAGGCTGTGGCGAGCGTGAAGCCGAGCAGGCGATCGTCCTCGAAGAGGGCCAGAGAGCCCGGATGGCTGAGCGTGTCGTCGAGGAGGGAGTCGAAGTACGCGCGTCGCTCGTTGGTCGTCTGCCGGGCGACGAGCTCGATCTCGCCGCGCGACACGCAGGCGGCGTAGTTTTCATACAGCTCCTCGGGTGTCGCTGATGCCGTCGGCGCGATCTCGGGAGCAGAGTCGTCGCACTCCGGGAGTGGGTCGAGGTCGCGGGTCATCGCGAAGTAGAACCGCTCGAAACCGAGGTGTCCCAGGAACCCGTCCATGCGCTCGTCGCGCTTCCAGTTGGCCCGTCCCATGGGCAAGAGGATCTCGAGTCCCGTCTCTCCTTCGCGTTCGATCCACGCGGTGGCCTCGAGGAGGAGCGCGGTGTGAATCGCCGCGGCGAGGTCGTCTTGAGGCAGGAGGGGGTTCCCTCCAAGGACGTCGGTCGGCGCGCCCCACGTCTCGAGGAAACCGGACGTGAGGACAAGGAGGCCGAGCGTGGTCTTGTTGTCTGATGCGACGAAGACCTGCCGACGCTCGGGCAGCTCGCGGAGGACCTTCGGCGTCCATTCGGCTGGGTCGGCGTACGGATGACCATTGGCCGCGAGGTGCACAAGGAACTGGGCAAGCACCGGGGATGACGGAGGATCGAGGCGGGTCACTCGGATGGGCATTCCTCTCCTTGGATAGGTTTCCGAATGGCCGGGTTGTAAGCGAGACGGCGCACGGCGTCAAGGATTGGCGTCGAGTGCGGCGGCGAGGCCCGCCAAGAAGCTGCCTCCCGACGTGGCGCCAAGACCGAGGACCCGGGCCGCGGCGGCTCTCACAGCTTCAGGATGTCCTGCGCCACCGAGGGCGCGCGCCAGGTTGAGAAGCGGCTCGGGGAAAGAGCCGTCGGTCGCGGCGGCGAGCATCTGCCGCGAGGCGGGGTGTGTTCGATGGCTCACTTCTCGAAGGCCTTCGCGTAGCGCTTCGAGATGCTGCCTCGCGGACGCAGAGACGTCGAACAGCGCTGTGAGGCCCGCGAGGATGCCAACGAGGACGTCATCGCCCGACGGCGTCGAGCCGGAGCCGAGGCCGACAAGGTTCGCGAGAAGCGAGGGATCGCCCGTCGTCTGCCACTGCGCGACGACGGCTCGGATCTCGCCCTCGAATGCCTCGACGCTCCGCGGTCGACGCTCGTGCAACAGACGGTTGAGGATCCCTCGGTTGTCGGTGGC
>JAQTVA010000047.1 GCA_028707055.1 Candidatus Bipolaricaulis sp.
ACCTGGACTCGGCGCAGAATGCCGTGGGCTCCGAGCTCGCGGCGATGGAGTCGTCGGCCCACGACTGGGCGGCGTGGACGGACACGCTCCGGTTCGTGCAGGGGACGAACCCCGAGTTCGCGGAAGAAAATCTGATGTCCGACACCTTCGTGAACCTGCGGCTCAACCTGATGGCGTTCTACGATGCCTCGGGACGGCTCGTCTACGCAAAGGCGTTCGACCTGGAACAGGGAGCCGCAACGTCAGTCCGCGCAGACGCTCTGGAGGCCGCGACCTCCGTCGTGCCGGCGCCGCTCTCCGCCGCCGACACGGTCAGCCGGACGGGGCTGCTCTCGATCGACGGCTCGCTCGCGTTGGTCTCCGTCCATCCCATTCTCGCCAGTACTCACGAGCCGCCGGCCGGCGGCGCCCTCGTCCTCGTGCGGGCCCTCGGTGCGGCGGAGATCGAGCGGCTGTCCCGGCAGGTCGTCCTTCCCCTCGTCTTCCGCGCGATGGACGATCCTCGGAACGATCCGAGCGTTTTGGCGATCCTGTCCGAAGGGGATCCCGAGCAGACGCCGACAGCGTTGGTGCCAGAGAGCGAGACCGCGGTGCTGGGGTACACGCTGCTCCGCGGCGTGGAGGGCCAACCCGTCGCCCTGCTCGAGATCGAAATGCCCCGGGCGACGTACGCCGCGGGGATGAGGGCGCTGCGGTACATGGTGATCGGCCTTCTCGCGGCGTTCGCCATCCTGGCGATCGGGTTCCTGGTCTTCATCGACAGGCGCGTGCTGGCACGGACGGGGCGCCTCACGGACAGGGTGGCGGAGATCGCAGCGGAGGGGGATTCCTCCGTACGCGTGGCCGTAGAGGGGAAGGACGAGCTGGCGCGACTGGCAGGGAACATCAACGGGATGCTCGCCTCGATCGAGGAGGCGCGCACGGCGCTCGAGCGGAGCGAGAAGCGGTACCACAACCTGTTTGACTCGTCGCGCGACCCGATCTACATCACGACGGATGACGGGCGTTTCATCGACGCGAATCCGGCGCTCATCGCCTTGTTCGGGTACACGAGAGACGAACTGATGGCGATGACGGCGGGCGAGCTGTACGCGAGGCCGGAGGATCGCGATGCTTTCCGCGCCGCCATCGTCGAAAAGGGGTTCGTCACGAGCTACCCCGTGACCCTTCGCCGGAAGGACGGCGCGGTGGTGCAGTGCCTGCTGACGACGATCGCCGACAGACTCGCCGGGACGGAGGAGCCGGTCTACCAAGGGATCATCCGCGACGTCACCGAACTGCTCCGGCAGCAGGAGGAGCTGGCGTTCCTCGCGACCCACGACCCGTTGACGGGACTTCTCACCCGCGGCGCGCTCAACGACGTGCTGACGCTCGAGATCGCTCGCGCGATGAGGAACCTCGAGCGGGTGGCGGTGTTCTATCTCGACCTCGACAAGTTCAAGGAAGTCAACGACGCCCACGGGCATGCGGCCGGCGACCGCGTGCTGCAGGACGTCGCGGCGCGGCTGCGCGACACGCTTCGCGCGAGCGACACGGTGGCGCGCCTGGGCGGCGATGAGTTCGTGGCTCTGCTGCCGGGGATCGACTCCCCGCGCGACGCCGAGCTTGCGGCGGAGAAGATCCTCCAGACCCTTCGCGACTCCTTCCGCGCCGCCGACCTCGCTCGCGGATTGTCGGTGAGCATCGGCATCGCCCTCTTCCCCGACGACGGGGATGACGGGACGCGTCTCCTGCAGAAAGCCGACGCGGCGATGTACAACGTCAAGAACCGCGGCCGCGACGGCTGGAAGCGTTACGATCCGAAGACGAACGGGCCGTCGCGCAGCTAGTTGCGACGCGACTCGTTGGTCGGCGGCCGGAGAGGTACGATCGGAGGTTGCGGCGGACCGCACCGCGGCGCCGACGGAGGAGGAGGAGTCCATGCGAAGGGTAGTCTCAACAGCTCTAGTCCTTGTGGCCCTGGTGGCTGCATGCGCTTCGCTCGGAGGCGCGGCGGAGCCCGTGGGCTTTGGGTTCGGCGGCGGCGGCGTGATGGCGTTCTTCCCCGATCTCGTGGGCATCAACGCGTACCTCTCCGAGAACGGACTCGGTCCGTTGGACGAGGGATTCCTCATCGGCGGCGGGGGAGGCGGACGCGGCGGCGTGATCGGCGGGCCGGTGTTCGGCGGCATGGGGTTCGGGGTGATGGCGGACTCCGAGGCGATGGACCGCATCGCCGAGTTGGTCGTCGGCGCAGGCGGTTTCGACGTCGGGTACGCCGTCGGCGGGAGTGAGCGATCGGTCCTGACGATCGGCGTCGTGCTCGGCGGCGGCGCGGCGGTTCTCGACTTGACGACGTGGGGCGCTGCACCCGCCGAAGCCGGGCGCGGCATCGTTCCCGTTCCGACGGAGGTACGAACCATCGGCCGAGCGTTCGGGTTCGTCCTTCCGTACGTGAGCCTGGAGGCGCAGATCCTGCCGTTCATGGGGATCGAGGTTCGGATCGGTTACCTGATCCCGGTGATCGGGGCGGACTTCGGCGACGTGGTCGGTGTCCCGGTGCCGTCGCTCGACCTGTCCGGGCCGTCCGTCGGGTTCTCGCTCGTCTTCGGAGGGATCGCAGGGGGAGACCGCGGCGGGGCGAAGACGGCGACGAGCCGTGGGTCGATCGACCTCGGAGACGCGGCGCGTTTCTCCCTCGAGGGCGGGATCGGAACGATCCGGATCACCTCGTACGCCGCCGGCGAGACCCAGACGTCGTCGGGTCGCGTCCTCGAGTGGGAGGCGGTACGGAACGCAGCCCGTTCGCGGGACGTCGACGCGCTCACGGTCGATGTGGCGCAGGTTGCGACGGGGATCGAAATGCGGAGCGCCGGCAACGGAAGCATCGACTACGCGATCCGCGTTCCCGCAGGGATGGACCTCGAGGTGTCGAATGGAACGGGGCGGGTTGAGTTCACCGCGTGCACGGCCGGGGAGATTGCCGTCTCCCTCGGCACAGGCGAGATCCTCCTCACCGATGTGCGGGCCGCGACCGTGACAGCGAGCGCGGGTGTCGGACTGGTCTACCTCCTGTACCCGCAAGTGAACGCGCTGACGGTGGACGTTGGAATGGGTGCGATCGAGCTCGTTCTGCTTCCCGAGGTCTCGGCGACGATCGCGGCCACGGTGGGGATGGGAGACCTTACGATCGCCGGTTTCCCGGAGGCCGCGGGGACTCCCCGCGGCGCCATCGGGAAGACACTGGACGCCGTTCTGGGCGGCGGCGCGGCGCGCATCATCCTCAATGCCGGGTTGGGTGAGATCCGCATCGGATCCGCGCCGTAGGCGGTTCGCCGATGGGACCGGCCCACGGGTCTTTCCGGGCCTATCGGGTTCGATCGGACAGCGAAAGCCCGCTCGCCGGACTCGGGGCCGTAGGGTCGGCGATCGTTCGAGTTCGCGGATGGGTAGGACCGTTCCCTGTCGGGTCCCTTGAGTCCTCGGGCGGTCGCGATCGCGACCGAGTGGGGACCGGCGGTCGGTCCCAAGGCTCACGAGCCCAACGAATCCGATGAAGCCGACCCAGTCCCTGCGCTGTCCCCTCCGCGGTTGTTGCCTTCGGCGGCCTCGATGATCTAGACTGGATCCGTGGATGGCAGGACAGGGAGGGGAATGACATGCTGGTCATCACCAAAGAGGCCTTGATTGTCATCGGTATCGTTCTCGGCATGAGTGTCGTGGCGTTGGTGCTCCTGTTTGCGGGCCCTCGGGACGACAGCGTCGCCGCGCCCGCGACGTCTGCGGCGGCGACTTCCCTTGCGCCGGGGCCCGCCGTCGCGACCGCCCCGGCGCCGGCTTCGTCCGGCGGATCGACGGGTTCCGTCCCGCCGGCCGCCGTCCCAACGACGAGCGCGGCGTCCCAGCCGGTGTCAACGTTCGTTCAGGTCGTCGAGCCGACGGAGACGCAGCCGTTGCCTGCGCCGGCGGGGGGATCGCCGATCGTGGCGATCGACGGAGTGATCTACGCGGACGAGTACGCCCACTGGACGGAGGCGGGGGGCTTCCAGGTCCATTGGTCGAACGACACGTCGTTCCTGCGCATGGGCGTGGTCAGTCCGGGCACCGGGTACGTGGCCGTAGGCTTCGATCCGGACGATCGCATGCAGGGCGCGAACTTCGTCCTGATCGCCGTGAGGGACGGGCAGGTCTGGACGCGTGATGACTACGGGTACGGCGCGCTCGCGCACGCATCGGACACGAGCCTCGGCGGAACGGACGACATCCTGGCTGCCGCGGGGCGCGAGGCGAACGGCCAAACCTCCGTGGAATTCGTCATTGCCCTCAACTCTGGGGATCCGATGGATAAGCCGATGGCGCCGGGGACGACCTACGACATCGTGATCGCCTTCCATGAGACGAGCGACGAATTCGACGCGTACCACAGCCGCCGCGGCGCCGGGAAGATGCGACTCGATCCGGGCTAGCCAGCGGACCCGCCGTGCCCGAGCGGGGGAGAGGCGGGAATATCGATCGAGGGAAACGCGATGCGGGGACGCTGGAGGCAGCGTCCCCGCATCTTCCTCTAGGCCCAAACGGTCGCTAGGCTAGCCGTTGGTCTTGGTATCGGTGGTCTTCGTTTTCTCGACCTTCTTCTCCGGAGCGGTCACGGTGAACGTGGCGCTCTGGGTCGTCGTCTTCCCGCCGACGGTGGCGGTGATCTTCACCGTGTAGGTTCCGGCGGGCAGTTTCTTGTCGACCTTCCAAGACCACTCGGCCTTGCCGTTCTTGTCGGCGACCTCGTCCTTCATCTTCGGGGCCTTGACCTTGGTCTCCGCGGGGTAGGTGATCGCGATCGCGCAGCGGGCACCGGCGCGCGTCTTCGCCGCGAGCTCGACCTTGTCGCCGGGCTGCACCGGCGACGTCAGGGTCGTGACCTCGAGAACGAGTGGCGGATCGATGAAGTTCTGGAGCGTCGTCTCAAGCGCTGACAGCTTGGTCGTCAGCTGCTTGACGGACGCGCCCTGATTCGTCGCTTCCGTCTTCGCGGACGTGGCAGCCTGCGACGCCGCATCGACCTTCGTCTGAAGGCCGGTGACGGCCGTCTGCATGTCCGTAACCTGCTTCGCCAGCGCCGCAACCCGATCGGACAGTTCCGTGAAGCTCTGCTCGGACGGTCCCCCGCAACCCACTGCGAATGCCAGTAGTCCAACCACGCACAGTAGCACGCCCAAACGCCGTACCATATCGACTCCCTTTTTGGTGGAGCTCCTTGCGCTCCGCACTTCTCTAGTACTCCGTCACGAAACGCCCACCAGGATCGCGGGTACATGCTGCGCCCGCTCTGCTGGTCCTCATTCAGCGGCCGCCGTGCCACGCCTCCACAAGGGCACGGCCTCCGCGGCGAACGGGGCAAGTTTACCCTCCATCGAGGTCGAGTGAAAGCCCCTCGTCGGAGGGCGGCGAGCCGCAGGGCGGCGACGCCAAGATGAGGCTCAGGGCGCCCACCGACGACGCATCCAGTTGGCGCGTCGGCCGTCCCCGGGTACGATCGGCCTGCGCCGGCCGGGCGCGTACGGGGGAACGAAAGGGGTGGAGTGATGGGGAGCAGAGGACGAAGTGCCCTTCTCGGGCTCGTGTTGGCGGCCACGTTCTTCCTCGGAGGGTGTCTCCTCTTCCCGAACGAGCTTCCGACGGCCGTCTTCACCGCGACGCCGTCGGACGGCGGCGTACCGCTCTACGTCGCGTTCGATGCCACCGGCTCCTACGACCCGGACGGGTACGTCTCGACCTACTCCTGGAGCTTCGGAGACGGGGCAAGCGCCTCGGGAGCCACGCCCGTCCACGCGTACGCCGCCGCGGGAACGTACTCGGTCACGTTGACCGTGATGGACAGCCGCGGCGAACGGGGCACGGCCTCCGGTCAGATCGTGGTCCATCCGGGGACGATGTACGCCATTCTGATCGGGATCGCGAAGTACACGGAGCTTCCGGAGCTCCAGTTCACCGATGACGATGCCCAGTCGGTGTGGCGATGGCTGCGCGACGTCGGCGGGTGGAGCCCGGCGAACATGACCCTCCTGCTCAACGAGCAGGCGACCGTGGCCAACTTCATGGCCGCCCTGAACGCGCTCGATGATGCTCATCCCTACGACACTTTGCTCTTCTTCTTCTCCGGCCACGGCGTGAAGGCGAACGACGACGACTTCGGCGAGGAATCCGACCTCTTGGACGAGTGCCTGTGCTTCTATGACCAGACCTACTTCCGCGACGACACGCTGCAGGCGTTCCTCGCCCAGGTTCCGATGCGCCGGATCGCGGTGATGATCGACGCGTGCTACTCCGGCGGGCAACTCCATTCGCTGACCGCTCACGGCGACGGGGCGTCCGACGACTTCCTCGACGACCTCGTCCGGTTGGCGGAGCCCGGAACGCGCGACCTCGACCAGTTGGTGAAGTCGGTGGCCGCGATCTCGGCGTGCCGCTATGACGAGTACTCGTGGGAACTGAATGCCCTGGAGCACGGCGCGTTCACCTACGCCCTGCTCGAGGCGCTCGACGGGCTGGCCGACCAGCAAGGGAACAGGGACGGGATCACGTCGGTCGAGGAGTGCTACGCCTACGTGGCTCCACGGGTCCATGACCTCGTCTGGGCTCACTGGCAGACGCAATCGCCGCAGCTGCTCGACCTCTGCCCGGGGGAACTCGGGTTCGCCGCCGTACCGTAGCGCCCGACCCCCGTCGCTGTTCGGTTCGCGTCGCCGTCGTCACGGTGACGTTTCCCGCGATCTCTCTCCGGCGGTTCGGGGGCGGTGCTCTCCTCGTGTCCCGCGCGGCGGCGGCTCCGCAAGTGACCGTCGGACGAAACAGCACGAGACCGAGAGATCGTCGAGGCGGAGATGTTCGCTGGGACGGCTCTGTAATGCACATCACTGTCGCGGGGAGCACCGGTTTGCGGCCGGAGAGGGTGAAACGCCGTCGCGGCCGCTTGGATTGCCGTGCGATCCGCGCTAGAGTGCAGGGACACGTCGCATGCCCCGCGAGGGGCAAGAGGGGGTTCTTGTGAGCAAATGGATCTTGGTTGCTCTTGGTGTCGCTCTTGCAGCGGGATTCGCGACTTGGCTCGTGTTGACGCAGTGGCCGGCGAAGCCGGCCGTGACCGAGATCGGATCCGCACCGGCGCCGGCCGAGACGCCGGAGGCGGTGGCGGTGAGCGTCGCTCCCGACGGGACGACGACAGAGCCGGTGTCTTCGGCGCCCGTCGTGCCGGCAGCGCCGGCGTCTTCGGCGCCCGCTGTGCCGGCGGCGCCGGTGCGGGTCGCCCTGTCCTCGGTGGACGGCGTGATCTCGACGGGGGAGTACGCCCACTCGACGAAGGTCGCCGGGGTCGAGGTGCACTGGACGAATGACCACAGGGTCTTGTGCGTCGGCCTCGTCAGCCCCGGGACAGGGTACGTGTCCATCGGTCTTGACCCGGTGGATCGGATGCTCGGGGCGAACTTCATCCTCGGGTCGGTGAGCGAGGGGGTCCTGACGATGCGCGACGACTACGGCAACGCAGCCACCGGCCACGACGCCGACACGGCTCTCGGGGGCACGGACAACGTGCTCTCGGCCGCCGGGCATCAGTGGGCCGACCAGACGGTCGTCGAGTTCGTGATCCCACTGGACTCGGGCGACTCGACCGACAAGAAGCTCGTGCCGGGCGGCTCGTACCCGATCCTGGTCGCGTACCACGACCTTTCCGACGACTTCTCGATGCGTCACAACCGGCGCGGAGGCGGGCAGATCGTGCTCGACCCCGCGCCGTAGCAGCGACGCCGAGGACGCCTCGAACCCGGACGCCGGGTTCGTCTCCCGTGAGGGGGCGACGAACCGCAGCGGCCGTGGCGCAGCATTCCCAGCGGCGAGCGGTGTGTGCCCGTGAGCGCTTGCGGGCGGAACGCGCGCGGGTATCTCCCATGAGAAGACGCAAGGAGTCTTGGCTATGAAGAGTGATGTCGCCATTCGTACGGAGGAGTTGCGCCGCGTCTTTCGGACGCGGAAACGAGAGGCGAAGAAGCAGAAGAGGGAGATCGTCGCGCTCGACGGGATCAGCTTCGAGGTTCCCCGCGGCGAGTTGTTCGGTGTGCTCGGCCCGAATGGTGCGGGGAAGACGACGACGATCAAGATCCTGGCGACGCTCCTCACCCCCTCCAGTGGAAGGGCGTGGGTGGCCGGCGTGGACGTCGCCGCGGACCCGAAGGCCGCGCGGCATCACATCGGCATGGTCTCCGGCGGCGAGACCTCCGGGTACGGCCTCCTCACGGTGGAGGAGAACTTGTGGATGTTCTCCCAGTTCTACGGGATGGACACGAGGGTGGCTCGCGCCCGGATCCGCGAACTGTTGGCGGTTGTCGGGCTCGGCGATCGGGCTCGGACGAAGATCTATCACCTGTCGACGGGCATGCGCCAGAAGATGAACTTCGTCCGCGGGTTTCTCACCGAACCGGAGATCCTGTTCCTCGACGAGCCGACGCTCGGCCTGGATGTGCAGACGGCACGCAGCTTGCGCGGTTTCGTGTCGAACTGGCTCGTGGAGCACCCCGACCGAACGATCCTCCTCACGACGCACGCGATGCATGAGGCGGACGAGTTGTGCGGACGCGTTGCCATCATCGACAAGGGACGCATCCTCGCCTGCGACGCGCCGGCGAACCTGAAGCGTGCCCTGAAACGCGAGGCCATCGTCCGTCTGCGGATCGGCGGACTCGAGGACGTTCGTCCTGTCGTGGCCGGCGTTCCCGGCGTCAGCCGGTTCACCCAGACGGCGTGCGACGACTCCGTCGAGGCCGACCTGATTCTGTCGAGCGACGCCGCCCTCACGAGCCTCCTGGCCGCGCTCGAAGCGGGGGGCGGCACGCTCCTGGCACTCGAGAAGCGAGAGCCGACGCTGGAGGACGTGTTCCTGGACGTCGTCGGCCACGGGTTCGAGGAGCCGAACGGAGGAGGTGCCGCGTGACCGGACGCTCGAACTGGACGGTATTCTGGCGCACCGTGCGCGGCCGGGCGTATCCGCGGGTGATCGGCGCGCAGCGGGAGAAGAGCTGGGTGTTCTTCGAGATCTTCCTCCCTCTGCTTCAAGTGACCGCCTACGTGTTCATCTACCGCGCGATTCAGGCGCCTCCGGAGTTTCTCGGGTTCGTCGTTCTCGGTGGGGCGATGTCGGCGTACTGGCTCAACGTGTTGTGGAGCATGGCCAGCCAGCTGTACTGGGAGAAAGAGACGGGCAACCTCGAGCTGTACGTGGTCGCGCCGACGTCGCGGATGGCCATCCTGCTCGGCATGGCGCTCGGAGGGATGTTCCAGACGACGTTGCGCGCGGCGGCGATCATCCTCATCGGGTCTCTCCTCTTCCGCGTCTCGATGACGGTGGCGAACGTTCCCGTGCTGCTCGGGGTCTTCCTGACGACGCTCCTCGCACTGTACGGGTTGGGCATGATGCTGAGCTCCCTCTTCCTCCTGTTCGGCCGTGAGGCGTGGCACTTCTCGAACCTGTTGCAGGAGCCGGTGTCGCTCGTCTCGGGGTTCTACTTCCCGGTGCGCGCCCTGGG
>JAQTVA010000048.1 GCA_028707055.1 Candidatus Bipolaricaulis sp.
CGGTTTTCGCTCCCGCAGCGTTTAGGTGGTTCTGCGTCTCCTCGACGACGTCACACGCCGAACCCATAGCGATGATGACGTTCTCCGCGTCGGGCGCGCCAACGTAATCGAACAGACGGTACTTCCGTCCGGTCAATTCGCTCACCTGGCGCATGGCCTCGGCGACGATCCCCGGGGTGGCCAGGTAGTACGGGTTCGCAGCCTCGCGTCCCTGGAAGTAGATGTCGGGGCTCTGCGAGGTGCCGCGCAGGTGCGGGTGCTCGGGGCTCATCGCCCTGCGGCGGAACGCGTCGATCTCGCCCCACGGCGCGATCTTCGCCAGCTGCTCGTACGAGATCACGTCGACCTTCTGGATCTCGTGCGACGTTCGGAAGCCGTCGAAGAAGTGCAGGAACGGGACCTTGCTCCGGAGCGTCGCGATGTGGGCAACGAGCGCGAGGTCGACGACCTCTTGGACGGAGACCGAAGCGAGAAGAGCGAACCCGGTCTGCCGTGCGGCCATAACGTCGGCGTGGTCGCCGTAGATGGACAGAGCGTGGGCCGCGAGGGCTCGCGCCGAAACGTGGAACACCGTCGGCAGAAGCTCGCCGGCGATCTTGTACATGTTCGGGATCATGAGGAGCAGTCCCTGCGAGGCGGTGAACGTGGTCGTCAACGCGCCGGCGACGAGCGATCCGTGCAGCGCTCCGGCGGCTCCGGCCTCGGACTGCATCTCGCTGATCTGCAGGGTCTGTCCGAAGAGGTTCTTTCGCCCGTGGGCCGCCCAAGCGTCGGCGATTTCGCCCATGGGCGAGCTGGGGGTGATGGGATAGATCGCCGCGACGTCGCTGAAGGCATACGCAATGTGCGTCGCTGCGGTGTTCCCGTCGATGGACATCATCTGGCGCGTGCTCTGTGGCATGGCGCGTCCTCCTCATCGCGAAGTCGCCGGCCGTCGGAAGATGCGGCGGCGGGCGACGTAGGAATCCGGCGGGATTGTATCGGTGGGATCGGCTCGTCACAATCGTCCGGGCCGGAAGTGTGTTTGCCCTTGGGGACGGCGGGAGAAGCAGAGAGATGGACACGCGTCGCCCGCAGGGTGGGGACACGACGCTTGTGCCCTGGCCGTCAGCCGCGGTCTACGCACGTCGTCGAGTAGGCATAACTGGGCTGTACGCTGTTCGGCGAGTGCGGACTGAGGAGGTCGCAGAACCATGAAACGTTGGGTAATCGTCGGTATCATCGTCGCTCTCTTCCTTACCGTGGCGGTGGGTGCGTCCGCCGATCCGATCCATGTAGGCGGCGGCCCGAAGTCGCTGAGTTCGCCGATCCATGTAGGCGGCGGCCCGAAGTTGCTGAGCTCGCCGATCCACGTCGGAGGCGGGCCGACCATCGAGTAGAGGTGCGCTCGGGCGTCGCCCGAGCGCAATACCGGGAATGGAGACGCGGTGAGCGCAGTCGCTCACCGCGTCTGCTTGGTGGATCGGCTCGACGAAGGTGGATGAAGGGAGGCGCAATCCCGTAAAGTTGCGCTGGTCCGGGCGAGCTTCTTCGTTTCGCGCCCATCGCTGCAGTGTGGGGGACGTGCGGACCTCTCGACAGAGGGGAGACGATGCGCGCCCGAGCGCCGGGGAGACGGGTGGATGAAGGAGGGGGCTCTGTGATCGACGGGCTGACCCTGGGAAGATCCGAGGGCGACCGGCTCAAGACGCAGAAGAAGTCGACGACGCTCGAACTGCTCGTACAGCAGGGGACGGTCGAGGTGACGCGCCATCGCATCGTCGCAGGGAAGCACTTCTTTCTCGATGAGGCGAAGGAGTGGTCCGGGTTCGAGTTCATCTACATCCTGGGCGGCGCCCTGACCTTGACCGGCGAAGGAGAGGGCAGCCCGCTGCGCAGCGGTGACTATCTCTACCACCGGGGGCTCCCCGAGCGCGCCTACTTCCGCGTGGACGAGGACGTGGATCTCCTCATGGTGTCGTCTCCCCCGAGTTATCACCTGATCAAGGACGAGATCCAGGAGATGATGGCCCTCGCCCGCTCCGTCGAAGAGAAGGACGAAGAGACGGAGGGGCACTGCCACCGGCTGGAACGACTGGCGATCCGTACCGGGGAGCGGATGGGGCTTTCCGCACAGCGATTGATCGACCTGTCGTACGGGGCCTACCTGCACGACATCGGCAAGGTCCGCGTCCCGGATGGGATCCTGAACAAGGCGGGCCCGCTCACCGACCAGGAGTGGGTGGAGATGCGCCGACACCCCGAGCACGGAGCCGACATGCTGCGGGAGAAGGCGTTTCTCAAGGTCGCCTCGCGGATCGTCCTCGCCCACCACGAGAACTACGACGGATCGGGATACCCCAGCGGCGTGCGAGGGGAAGAGATCCCCATCGAAGCGCGGATCGTGGCCGTCGTCGACGCCTACGACGCCATCACTTCGGAGCGCCCCTATCAGACCGCGCTCGCGAAGCAGACTGCCGTCCTCGAGTTGAAGCTGAATGCTGGTACGCAGTTCGATCCGCGCGTGGTTCGGGCGTTCCTGTCCGTCATCGGAGAGGATGAGCTTGTCTAGAGGACTCGGCCGCTGGCGCCACATCGTCCGGCTCGTCCCCCTCGGCCTGGCCGTCGGCGGCATCGTCGGCGCGTTGTTCCGTGACCCCTGGTACGGGCTTGCCGTGGGTGCGGGATTCGGGGTCGTGCTCGGTCTCCTGTTCGCCTGGCACGCCCCCCACGAGTGAGCGAATGATCAGGCCCGCCGCGCGATCCGCGCGGCGGGCCGTCACCCTTCGAATCGGCAGGATCCTGCCTACAGCTTCGGGAGCCTAAGCGTAAAGGCGCGCTCGAGGTTCGGAAGTCCGATCTCCTGGAGCTCGTATCGCACCCGCGTCGCCGGGACTTTGAACTTCAGCAGTCGTCCGAGGTCGATCGGCGTCCCGATGACGACGGCATCGCACTCCACGCGGTCGACGGTCTTCTGCAGGTCGCGGATCTGCTTGTCGCCGTACCCCATGGCGGGGAGCAGGTGGCCGATCTTCGGGTACTTGCGGTATGTCGCCGCGATGGAGTCGACCGTGAACGGACGCGGATCGATGATCTCCGCGGCGCCGAACCGGCGCGCCGCAAGAACTCCGGCTCCGTACTCCATGCCGCCGTGCGTGAGCGTCGGGCCGTCTTCGATGACGAGCACACGCTTGTCGCGGATGACGCCAGGGTCGTCGACCTGAATCGGCGACGCGGCCTCGACGACGATCGCATGCGGGTTGAGGGCCGTCACGTTGTCGCGGAGGAACTGGATGTCGTCCAGGGCGGCGGTGTCAACCTTGTTGATCACAATCACGTCGGCCATGCGAACGTTGACCGCGCTCGGATAGTAGAGAAGCTCGTGGCCGGCGCGGTGCGGGTCGACGACGACGATGGAGAGGTCGGGCTTGTAGAACGAGAAGTCGTTGTTGCCGCCATCCCAGACGATGACGTCGGCTTCCTTCTCCGCCGCGCGGAGGATCTTCTCGTAGTCGACGCCGGCGTAGACGATCGTCCCGTTCTCGATGTGAGGCTCGTACTCCTCGCGCTCCTCGATCGTGCACTCGTGCTTGTCGAGGTCGGCGTACGTTTCGAATCGCTGGACTTCCTGCTTGACGAGGTCGCCGTACGGCATGGGATGGCGGATTACCGCCAGCTTCTTCCCCTTCGCTTTGAGGATGTCGCAAACCCGCCGCGTCGTCTGGCTCTTCCCCGATCCCGTGCGGACGGCGGTGATCGAAATGAGCGGCTTCTTCGGGAGGACCATCGTCGACTGGGGCCCGAGGAGCATGAAGTCCGCTCCCGCGGCGTTGACGAGCGCGGAGCGCTCCATGACGTACTGGTTGGACACGTCGCTATAGCTGAAGACGACGGTATTCACTTTCTCTTCCGCGATGAGCTTCGCGAGCTCGCTCTCGGAGTGGATCGGGATGCCTGCCGGGTAGAGACGCCCCGCAAGCTCCTTCGGGTACGTGCGCCCCTCGATGTCCGGGATCTGCGTTGCGGTGAAGGCCACAACCTCGTAGTCCTCGTTGTCCCTGAAGCACACGTTGAAGTTGTGGAAGTCGCGGCCGGCAGCTCCCATGATGATAACGCGTCGTTTCATGACTAGGCCTCCCCTTTCCGGATCCTCACCGGACCCTCGAAGGCTGGGATTATACCGAGCGCGGAGAAACACCTTCAAGGAAGAGACGTTGTAGAGCGGGGAAGAGCGCTCTATGATTCTCCGCGACCATGTCTCTCGCCAACGGCATCACGCTGACGCGCGGCCTCGCCATCGCTCCGATCGTCTTCCTCCTCATCTCGGGCCAGCGGTTGGCGGCGTGGTGGTTGTTCCTCGCCGCCTGCTCCACGGACCTGATCGACGGCGTCGTGGCGCGGAAGTTCCACGGAGTGACGCGACTCGGGAAGGTTCTCGATCCTCTTGTGGACAAGGCGATGTACCTCTCCGTCCTGTTCACGCTGTACGCGCTCGGTGAGCTTCCGACGCCGGCCGTCATCCTCTTCCTCATTCCGCAGGTCGCGATCGGAATCGGCGCCGCGGTGCTCCGTTTCCGGGGGAACCTCGTGCAGGCGGCGCGAATGCTCGGAAAAGTCGCCTCGGCGGCCGCTTTTGTCGCTCTGGCGTTCCTCCTCGCTCGCTGGCCTGGTGGAGTGGAGCTGTTCTACACCGCCACCGCGCTCACCTATGCGGCGGGGGTCGACTACTACATCGCCGCGAGATCGCTGTCGCGGAGCGCCGCGTAGTCGCATGCGGGGAAATCCTGCGGCGGCGCGGCCTCGAACGTCATCACATCCCCCGTCACCGGATGGCGGATCGTCAGCCGCCACGCGTGCAGTCCGAGCCGACGCGCGGCGGGACCGCCGTACAGGTCATCGCCGAGGACCGGGTGTCCGATGTAACGAAAGTGCACGCGGACTTGGTGGGTTCGACCGGTGAGCGGGCGGACGAGGAGGTAGGTTCGATCCTGCTCCCGCGACAGGACGCGGAAGACCGTGTGCGCCGCCCGTCCCCCCGCCTGGATGCTCATCCGGCGGGGTACGGCGGGATCTCGCCCGATCGGGGCATCGATCCGGCCCTCATCCTCGGCGATCACTCCGCCCACAAGGGCGAGGTAGTTCTTCTCCACCGCTCGCTCCGCGAACTGCCGCTGCAGCGACGCCAGCGCCTCGGCCGTCTTCGCGACGACGAGTACGCCGCTCGTTTCTTTGTCCAGGCGGTGGACGATCCCCGGCCGGGCCGGGTCGTCGGAGGCCGGAAGGTCGCGGCCGACGAGGAGGGCCTCGACGAGCGTGGTGTCCGTCGTTCCGGCGCCCGGATGAACGACGAGACCGACGGGTTTGTCGACCACGACGAGCGCGGCGTCCTCGTACAGAACGGGAACCCCGAGATCCCGCGGGGTGAGCGCTGCTTCGGGAGCCACGCGCCACAGGATCCGCTCGCCGGCCCGCAGCCGCCGGGACGGCTGAAGGGCGGGTTCGGCGTCGACAAGCACCCGTCCAGCGCGGATCTGGCGCTGAACCTCGCTTCGCGCGAGCCCCCCGCCGAGGGCGACGAGCGCCCGGTCGAGGCGCTCGCCCTCTTCATCGGGCAGGACGATCCGGTCGATGTCTTCCATTGGCTTGGGAACTCGTTTGTTCGCTCACGCGGACTCCCGTATAATGCATGAAGCACGTCCACGGGGGACGGACTGCAGGTCGCCTTTTGTGCGACCGCGTTGTTTGTTAGGCAACAGAGTAAGCGTCCCGGGGCGTGAAGTCCACCGGGCCGAGGATGCCCGCTGGCTCGGAGCGGCACGACAGGATGGGCGAGCGATGAATATCGAGTTCATTGAGGCGCTGGAAGAGATGGCCAAGGAGAAGGGGATCCCGCGAGAGGATCTCTACGCGGCCATTCGCAAGGGCCTGTCTGCGGCGTACCAGGAGGAGCACGGCCTCGAAGAGGAAGTCGAGGTCGAGATCGACCAGCGTTCCGGCGACATCCTCATCCGCGGCGAGCACATCGATCTCGCGACGTTCGGGCGCATCGCGACGAAGAAGGCCGAGGAGACCATCCGACAGGAGATCGTCCAGCGCCGCCGCGAGATCGTCTATAACCTCTACGCGACTCGTGTCGGAGAGATCATCAGCGGGTCGATTCACCGATTCGAGGGGAAGAGCGTCTGGGTCAACCTCGGCGAGGCCGAGGCGATCCTCCCCGAAGCGGAGCGGATCCCCGGGGAGCGGTATCACGCCGGGGAGCGCCTGCGCTCCTACCTGGTGAGCGTCGAGCAGACCCAGGGCGATCCGCGGATCCTCCTGTCGCGGGCGCGGAAGGAGTTCGTGGCCGAGCTCATGCGGCTCGAGGTCCCGGAGATCGACGAGGGGACTCTCGTCATCCGAGCGATCGCCCGCGAGCCGGGGCGCCGGACGAAGGTCGCGGTGGAGTCGCTGGACCGCAACGTCGATCCCGTCGGAACGTGTGTCGGTGCCGGCGGGGCCAGGGTTCGGATGGTTACGCGGGAGCTGTCGGGCGAGAAGATCGACCTCGTGCGTTGGAGCGAGGACCCGGTGCAGCTCCTCAAGAACGGTCTCGAGCCGGCCTCGGTTCTCTCCGTCGAGCTGGACATGGAGAACCGCAAGGCCAAGGTTCTCGTGCCGGACGACGAGCTGTCTCTGGCGATCGGGAAAGGGGGGCAGAACGTCCGGTTGACGGCCAAGCTCCTCGGGGTCGACATCGACGTCACGAGTCCTTCCGAGGCGGCTGGAGCGGCCGCCTGATCTCTGCATCCCCGCGACAAGCCCCTGTCCGAGCGACGGTCGGCGGCTTCATGTCCAGGCTGTGCGCGTTCGATCCGCCGTTTCTCCCCGTTCGGCAACCTCACTGCAGAGTGCGGGAACAGGGTATAATCCTCCTTGCGGTCCCTGGAAAAGGAAGGAACTGAGCTTGAGCCCGGTCTTGAACTACCTTGGGTTGGCGCTGAGTCTGATCGCAGCCATCGGCATCGGCCTTCTGATCGGAAGCGTCCCCCGTCGCCGCCGGGAGGGCGAGATCGTCGCCGCGGCCCAAGAAGAGGCCGAACAGCTCAAGAAGGAGCTGCTCCTCGAAGCCCGCCAGCAGGCCCAGGAGGTGCGCGACGAGGCGGAGGAGCGCGCCAAGCGCCGCGAGGAGGATGCCGCCCGCGCAGAAGAGAGGCTCGCGCGCCGCGAAGAGCGCCTGGGAACTCGAGCCACGTACCTCGAGACGATCGAGGACTCGCTCCGCGCCGACGAAGAGGAGCTCACCCGGCTGAAGGACGAGGGGACGAAGCTCCTCGACCAGGGGAAGCGTCAACTGGAGCAGGTCGCCGGCTGGACGCAGGACCAGGCGAGGGAGCACCTTCTGAAGGTCGTCGAGACCGAGTCCCAGCGGTACTTCTCGCGCAAGGTCGAGGAGATCGAACGCCGGGCGAGAGAAGAGGCCGAGGAGCGTGCGGCGCACATCGTGGCGACCGCCGTTCAGCGCTATGCCCCGGAGTACGTTGAGGAGAACACCGTCAGCTCCGTACCCCTTCCGTCCGAGGAGTTCAAAGGGCGGATCATCGGCCGGGAAGGCCGCAACATCAAGACGTTCGAGGCGCTGACGGGCGTCGAGCTTCTGGTGGACGACACGCCGGAGATGGTTGTCTTGTCTTGCTTCCACCCGCTGCGCCGCGAGGTGGCCCGCATGGCCTTGACGCGCCTCATTGAGGATGGACGCATTCACCCGGCGCAGATCGAAGAGAAGGTTCAGCGCGCCAAGGCGCGGCTCGCCGAGCGAATCAAGGAGGAGGGGCGCAAGGCCGCTTTCGACCTCGGGATCGACCTCCATCCGGAGCTCGCGACGCTGCTCGGCCGACTCCACTACCGGACAAGCTACGGGCAGAACCAGCTCGTGCACTCGATCGAGGTCAGCGTGATCGCCAAGATCCTCGCCGACGAGCTCGGTGTGAATTCCAAGAAGGCGAAACGCGCCGGCCTGTTGCACGACATCGGCAAGGCGGTCGACCACGAAGTGGACGGCCCGCACGCGGTGATCAGCGCCGACCTGGCGCGCCGGTACGGCGAGAGCCGCGATGTCGTTCAGGCGATCGCCGCGCACCACGAGGACGTCGAGCCGAGCGGGATCCTCGATGTTCTGATCCAGGCGGCGGACACGTTGTCCGCGGCACGCCCGGGCGCGCGGCAAGAGACGTACGAGCGCTACGTCCAACGCCTGCACGATCTCGAAGAGCTGTGCCGATCGTTCCCCGCGGTCCAGGAGGCGTTCGCTCTGCAGGCCGGCCGCGAGGTTCGCGTGATGGTGCAGCCCGAGCGGGCGAGTGACGACGCCGCGGCGAAGATCGCGTTTGACATCGCGCGCGCGATCGAGCAGGAGCTGAGCTACCCCGGGGAGATCAAGGTCAACGTCATTCGACAGACGCAGTTCAGCGAGAGCGCGAAGTAGAGCGGAGGGCGTGGATGAACGTCCTGAGAGTCTCGACGAGCTCGGACCCCGGCGCGACAGCGGGGGCCATCGCCAACGGGGTTCGCGAGTGTGGATCGGCGGAGATCCACGTGATCGGCCCGCGGGCCGTGAACCAGGCCGTCAAGGCGATCGCGATCGCTCGCGGGTACGTGGCTCCGAGCGGGCTCGACCTTTACTGCACGCCCAGTTTCTCCAGCGTTCGCATCGCCGAGGGCGAGGACGAAAAGACGGCGATCCACTTCGACATCCGCGCTCGGCACGATCCGCACGCCGGAGTCGTCCGGGGCGACGAGATCGGCTGATCGGGCAGACCGCGTGTCCTTGTTGGGCGGGATCGTGGTCTGTACTATTCCCACGAGTCTGCAATCCTCACCAAGGGAGTGACGTACTGCAATGTCAACGTTCTTCAAGCGGCATCAGCGCACGATCATCTGGGCCGTGGTCGTGGCGTTCCTCATCGGCGGCGTGGGGCTGTTCAGCGCGAACCAGTCCGGGTTGTTCGGCGGGTCGTCCGGGGGGGACGGAGAGGAAGTGCCGACCTACGCGGCGAGCGTCGGCGGAGAGAAGATCAGCCTGGAGACGTACCGAGACCGGGTCAACCAGCTCGTGACTCAGTACCAGAACCTGTACACGCAGACCGGACAAGACCCGAGCGGGATCTTCTCCGGAGCCGCAGGCTCGATGCTCCAACTTCGGCTCTACTCCGGAGCCATGTCCGACCTCGTTCGACAGGCCATCTACGTCCAAGAGGCCAAGTCGCGAGGGATTCGCGCCTCGCGAGACGCCGTGGACGCGTCCGTGGCCGAGCAGTACGCCCAACTCCTGACGTCGTACAACCTGACCGAAGAGCAGCTCGTCACCTACCTCACGCAGACGGGGGACACGCTCGAGAGCTTCAAGGAGCGCATGCGCGCGACGATCGAGACCCAGTACGTCGTGGACGCCGTCGACGCCCAGGTCGCCGGAGCGATCCAGCCGACGGAGGAGCAGCTCGGCACGTACTA
>JAQTVA010000049.1 GCA_028707055.1 Candidatus Bipolaricaulis sp.
CGCTCTCCCCCACCACCCCCAGCGTCTTCTCCGCCTCAATCGTGTACGTCACCCCGTCCACCGCACGGACAATCCCATCCTCCATCGCAAACTGAACCTCGAGATCCCGAATCTCCAGAAGCGCAGAAGACGGCCCCGCCGCGCCCGACCGCTCGGCCGAGCCGGAGGCGCCTCCGGCCGGCAGCTCGCCGCGCCTCGTCCTCGGGGCCGATGGAGCCGGAACGCAGGCGTCCGCCTCCTCGGCCGGGAAGTTGCCTGCCGCCAAGAAGCTCCGCATTCTGCCGCCAGACCACGTCAGGTCGGACATCTGCGACGCTCCACCCAAGACCCTGCCCGCCGGCTTTCCTGCGTAGCTCACATCTCCTCCCTTCCTTGAGGTACGACCGTCACCGGTGCCGCAAGCCAGCCGCAGAACGGCTCCAGCCTGGCCGTGCGCAGACGCTCGTCACTCGGACCTCGCTCGTTCCATCCTCGAATTTCGTAGTACGCGTCAAGCTCCGCCTGGAACGCCCGTCGATCGAACGGGACCCCCGCAGAGTTCCCTTCCGGCAAAGGCTCATACAGCCGCGGGGGAAGGTCGTCGTCGCGTCGGCGGTACCCGACCAGACCGGAACTCAGCCGCAGAAGGTCGAAGTTCCTCGCCCCGATGGCGAGCATCTCTTCGACCGTGATCCCCATCCCCGTCGCGTGCTCGAGGAGGCGCCGGATCGGCGCGTAGTTGTACCGCGGACCGGACATCTGGTTGGTGAAGGCGCACATCACGAGGGAGTTCGTGAACGAGCGAAGGTTCTCGTACGTCACGGCGGCACCGGCCTTCCCTGCAAGCCGTCTACGGTCGACGGAGCCTTGGATACCCAGCTCGGGGGTCGGATCGGCCGCCTCGAGCATCGGGTCGTGCATTCCCTCCATGTGCGTCGCGCCGCGGGGACTGGCGGCGTAGGAGAGCCCGAACCCTGCCTTGCCCCGCGGGTCGTGCATCGGCAGCTCGACACCCTTGATCGCCTGGACGAGCGACGCGTCGCCGATCGAGCGGGCCCACTCCACCGGCCCATCCGCGATCTCATCTCCAATCCCCTCACGGAGAGCGATTCGGCGGACCCAGCGGACGATCGCCGCGGGGTCCCCCCACCGCACCCGGTCCTCGATCAGGCCGCGCTCCGAAGCCTCCATCAGCGCCGCGATCGCTATGCCGCACGAGATCGTGTCCACTCCGAGAGCGTTGCAGAGCTGGTTCGCCAGGGCGATCGCCGGCAGGTTGTCGCACAGGCAAAGCGATCCGAACGCGGCCAGCGTCTCGTACTCCGGCCCGCCGTACTCCGGACTGACCTCCTCGCCCCCGTAGGCGGTCTGAACGACCCGCTTGCAGCGGATGGGACAACCGAAGCATGTTTCGCGGCCCACCAGGATGCTGTCGACCATGGCCTGGCCGCAGATGGAGGCGGCACCGTCGAACGTCCCTCGCCGGAAGTTCTCGGTGGGGAGGATCCCGGTCTCGTTCAGCCCGAGAACGCCGCGCGAGGTCCCGTGGGTTCCAAGGCTCTTCAGTCCCGGGTCCTCGGCCAGCGCCTTGACGAACGCCGCGCGCGCCGCGGAGAACGCAGCTGGGTCGGCAAGCGGCTTGTCCTGACTCCCCCTGACGACGACCGCCTTGAGCCGCGCCTTTCCCATCACGGCGCCGAACCCCGGCCGCCCGATGGCACGGGACCGGTCGTGCATGATGCAGGCCATCTGCACGCGCCGTTCTCCGGCCGGTCCGATGACGGCGACGTGCGCCTTCGGATGGCGGGCCGAGAGGAGGTTGGTGGCCGGCCCCGTCTCCAGACCCCACAGGTCCTCGGCCGCGCGCAACTCGGCCTTGCCGTCGACCAAGAGGAGGTAGCATGGCGCGGCGGCCGTTCCACGCAACAGAATCCCGTCGTACCCGCTTCGCCCGAGCTCATGACCGACGAAGCCCCCCGCCGACGCGTCCATGATCGCCCCGGTCTTCGGGGAGCGCCCCACGACGGCGTGCCGCCCGGCGCCGGCCAGCCCGGTCCCCTGGAGAGGACCTGTGGCGAAGACCAGCCACGGCTCGTCAGACCGGTTCCCGCCTGGAGGCGTCGACTCGAGGATCAGCCGAGCCCCCATGCCGCGGCCACCCAGGTGAAGGGCATACCACTCTTCCGGGGGCGCCACGTCGCGAATCCGTCCGGAGGACAGGTCGACGTCCAGGTAGCGCCCGTACACGCCCTTCATGGTCTCCCACCTTTCGGGCCCCTCCGACCTCGTGCGGCCGCCGGAGAGCACCCCTTCTCCATCATCCCGCCAGGGCCTCGCGGATCGCCGCCGGCAGCAGCCTCGGCGACTCCGCCACGCGAATCCCCGTCCGCTCGAGAACCCCGGTCTTCTGCGCCACGGATCCTTGGTGCGCACTCATCAATGCACCGGCGTGCCCCATCCTCTTTCCCGCCGGAGCCGTTCGGCCGGCGATGTAGGCGCAGGCAGGCATGGGGTGATCGCCAAGCGCCGCGGCGAGGCGCTCCTCCTGAGTTCCGCCGATCTCGCCGACGACGAGAAGCCCCTTCGTCTCCGGGTCCGCCGCGAAGTACGGCACGTACTCCGCCATGTCCGTCCCGATGATCGGGTCCCCGCCGACGCCGACCATGGTCGTGACGCCAATCCCCGCCGCCTGCAGGATTCCGGCGACTTCGTACGCGAGCGTTCCGCTCCGCGACAGCATCCCAAGGTGGCCGCGCGAGAAGACGTTCGCCGGCATGATGCCGAGCTTCCCGACGCCCGGCGTGATGATCCCCGGCGTGTTGGGGCCGATCATCACCGTGCCGGACTCGCGACACGCCTCACGGATCTCGAGCGTGTCGTACACCGGCACGTGCTCAGCGATCACGACCACCAACCGCAGCCCCGCCTGCACGGCCTCCATCGCGGCTCCGCGCACGTAGGCCGCGGGCACGAAGGACACGGATGCGTTCGCCTGAACGCGCTCCACCGCCTCGGCAACGGAGTCAAACACCGGAAGGCCGTGAAGCTCCGTCCCTCCCTTTCCCGGCGTGACCGCCCCGACGAGACGCGTTCCCGCCTTCAGCATCCACTCGGTCTGTCGGGCTCCGATGCGACCGGTGCCCCCTTGGACGATCGCCCGCGTCGCCGGCGTCAAGAGAATGCTCACGCCGTCACCCCCAGGAGACCCGCCAACCTCTCGACGGCGGCCTCGGTCTCAATCCCGCGCACGGTGGGGATCCCGGCCGCCTCCAAGAGGTCCCAAGCCTCTTCTTGTTCGTTGCCGAACAGCTTCACGACGACGGGGACCTTGAAGGTCCGTCTGCCCACGGCCGCCACGAGGCCCCGAGCGGCCTCCATCATGGGGTTGATGCCGCCGTACAGGTTCACGAGGACGCCGCGCACCCCCGGCTGGTCCAAGACCAGGTCGAGAGCGCCGTGCACCAAATCGGCCGTGATCCGCCCTCCCGTCTCCAGGAAGTTGGCCGGGCGAAGCCCCGCGGCCTGAAGGAGATCCATGCTCGCCATGCCGAGGCCGGCTCCGCTCGCGAGGATGCCGATCTCGCCGTCCAGCTCGATGAATCCGTTCAGGCCGAGCGCGTCGGCGCGCGCTTCGCCCGGGGTTCGATCGTTGCGGGACGCCCGGGCGGACGCGATCGCCTCGTGCCGATACAGGGCGTTGTCGTCCACTTCCACGCGCGCATCCGCCGCCACAAGACTCCCATCGCTTCCCACCAGGAGCGGGTTGACCTCCGCCAGGAGGAGGTCGTTCGCCCGCACGCACTCGTACAGCGCGTGGGCAAGCCGCGCGATCGCATCCCCGAGCCCGGCGAGGCCCCGCTCGGCCGCGAACCTCTGCAGGGCTTTGAGATCAGGTCCCTTGCGGATGGAGACCGGGAGCCGCAGCACCTGGTCTTCGGGGAGGCCCTCGACCTCCACTCCGCCCTTCGGACTGAACAGGAGCCACAGCTGCTCCGAGGCGTAGTCGAGGAAGTACGAGATGTACAGCTCGCCCTTCGCCGGCACGCGCCGCTCGACCAAGAGCGCCTCAATCCGGAGGTCGCGGACCGACGAAGCGAGGAGGCGCTCCGCCTCTCTCCTGACGGTGGCGGCATCGGGCGCCTGTGCGACCCCGCCGGCCTTCCCGCGACCGCCGCCGAGGACCTGCGCCTTCACCATCACGGGGAACCCGACGTCTCTCGCCGCAGCCTCCGCCTCGGCGGCCGACGACACGACCTTTCCCGCCGGGATGGGGATGCCGCATCCGGCGAACAATGCCTTCCCTTCATGCTCGTGCAGTTTCACAGCGAAGGCTGAATCCCTCCTTCTCGATCGTCGCCCACTCCCCATCCACCTCGGCCTGCAGCCCCTCGTAAACGTCGTTCGTCAGGTGTGCAAAGCGAGATTGAGGAGCGAAGAACTCGCGCACCGCCTTGCGCTTCTTGGGCGCCAGGGAGAGCCGCAGCACGCCGTGGTCCAGCTCGTACAGCTTCCACAACCCGCTCTCCACCGCCGTCCGCGCGAGTTGCACGGACTGTGCAGACGGGAATCCCCATCCCAGGGGGCAGGGACTCATGATGTGCAGGAACGCGGGACCCTTCACGGCCACAGCCCGCTCCACCTTCCGCCGGAGATCGGCGGGGTACGCCGGGCTCGCCGTCGCGAGGTAAGGAATTCCGTGAGCCGCGACGATCTTCGCGATGTCCTTGCGCACCTCCGTCTTGTAGCGGCTCAAGACTCCGCCCGGCGTGGTGCTCGTCTGCGCGCCGCGCGGCGTCGAGCCGCTGCGTTGGAACCCGGTATTCATGTATCCTTCATTGTCGTAGCACACGTAGACGAACGAATGCCCCCGCTCGATCGCCCCCGAGAGCGCCGCGAGGCCGATGTCTACGGTCGCTCCGTCGCCGGCAAACCCGACCAGCGTGACGTCCTGCCCCTTCGCCTTCGCGCTCGCCTCCAGACCGGTGAGGAACGATGCCGTACTCGCGAACGCCGTTCTCAGGACGGGAACGTTGAACGTCGCCTTCGGGAAGCTCGTGGCCACGGCGCCCATGCAGCACGCGGGGATGACCATGATCTGATTCGGGCCGATCGCCTCCGTGACGAGCCGCGCGATCAGCACCGCGCCGCACCCCGCGCACGAGGAGTTGCCCGGCATCACGAAGGGGGTCTCTCTAGTTGCCATCGGGAACCCTCCCGTCTCGATACGCCTTCACCCCGAACCACGTCTCCAAGGGGACCGGACGGCCCAGCATCGCGGCATCGGCCCACTCCAACGCCTTCTCAAGTTCCGCCGGTCCGATCGGCGCGCCGCCGAACCCCCCCACGGCACCCAGGACCACGGGAGCGACGTTCCGGCCGTACAGCGCGCTTCTCACTTCGGCCGCGAGCGGGCCGCCACAGCCGAACGAGTACGCCCGATCCCAGACAACGACCGCGCGGGCCCCCGCCACGGCCTCGGCCAGCTCCACGTCGGGGAACGGCCGGTAGCTGCGCACAGAGACCACGCCCACCCGTCGGCCAAGCGCACGCCACGCCCGAACCATGCTTCGAATCGTCGACGCCGCCGAGCCGAGAACCACGAAGATCACTTCGGCGTCCTCGACCTGCTCGAGCGAGAGGAGGCCCCCGGAATCCCTGCCGAACTGCTTCGCGAACTCGTCCCCGACCTCTGCGATCACCGCCAGCGCTCGCCGCGCCGCGTCCTTCTGCAGCGCACGGAATTGAATGTAGTGCTCGGGGGACACGACGCCGTTGATCGTTCTCGGGTGCCCGACGTCGAGCCAGTCCACCGGAGGTCGAGGCGGGAGGAACCGCCCGACGACGTCCGCCTCGGGCACCACGACTTGCTCGTACGTGTGCGACAGGGTGAAACCGTCCAGGTTGACCATGACCGGCAGTTGGACCCGCGGATCCTCGGCAACTCGAAACGCCTGCAGCGTCATGTCGAGCGCGTGCTGGTTCGTCTCGGCGAACAGCTGCAGCCATCCCGTGTCGCGCTGCGAGATCGCATCCTGATGGTCGCCGTAGATGTTCCACGGGGGTGCCACGGCGCGGTTCACGTTGGCCATCACGATCGGGACGCGCGCCGACGCCGCCCAATGCATCATTTCGTGCATATAGAGGAGCCCTTGCGATGACGTGGCAGTGAACGCCCGTACGCCGTTCGAGCTCGCCGCGATCGTCGCGGCCAGCGCGCTGTGTTCGGACTCCACTTGAACGAACTGCGCCTTCATCTCCCCGTCCGCGACGAACTTCGAGATCGCCTCGATGATCCTCGTCTGGGGCGTGATCGGATACGCAGCCACCACGTCGACTTGGGCGAGCCGCGCAGCGTACGCTACCGCCGACGTTGCCGTCATGTTTCGACCCGACGTCATGCTCCCACCTCGCCACTCCGGATCGCCTGAACCGGGCACTCGACGGCGCAGATCCCACACCCTTTGCAGTACGTCAAGTCGATCGTCACTCCGTCTTCGGTCATCGCGACGACGCCTTCCGGACACGCGGTCACGCATCGACCGCACCGCACACAGCGCTGCGCGTCGACGACAGGATCGCTGATGCGCCAGCTTCCCGTACGCCCAGCTCCACCCTCGCCGGGAAAGGCCGTGGCGATGATGGGATAGTCGTCGAGAAAGGCGAACGCGGAGCTCCCCTTCGCCGTGTCGGAAGCCGATGAGGCCTCCAGCTCGGCAACCTCCACCGCATCCCACGCACGTCGCGCAGCTTCGATATTCTTCTCCGCGTGCTTGGCGGGGAACCACTCCCGAATCGCCGCCTCGATCGCCGCTTGGCCGACAATCCCATCCACGCGGCACCACGCGCCCAGCATGGCTGTGTTCGGGATCTGTTTCCCGAACAGGCTGGCCGAGATCCTCATGGCGTCGACCCAGGCCATGCGGACCGGCACGCTCACGACGACCGGCGGGCGCTCGGGGGCGTTGACGAGCAAGAGCCCGCCCGGCTTGATCCCGAGGACCGTGTCGCGACGCTCGAGGAGCGTCGCGTCCATGACGACGACCGTGTCCGGAGCCGTCACGGGGGTCCGCAGCAGAATTGGCTGGTCGTCAATGCGGAGGTACGAACGGACCGGCGCCCCGCGCCGCTCCGGCCCGAACTCCGGGAACGCCTGCGCGTTCTTTCCGTCCTTCAACATCGCGTTCGCCACGATACGAGCGGCGGTGAGTCCGCCTTGCCCGCCTCGTCCATGGATCCTCACTTCTCTCACGTTGACCACACCTTCGGATTCACCAAGTACTGAGGGCGCCTCCCCGCGAGGACGTCCAGGAGACCCGCCGCCGCGTCCACCGCCATGCGCACCATCGCCTCACGCGTGTGTGCGGACATGTGCGGGGTCAGGACGACGTTGTCCATCCGGAAGAACGGATGATCCTTCGGGGGCGGCTCCACCGCGTAGACGTCGGTCCCCAGCCCGGCGATCCGACCCTCTTCGAGCGCCTTCACCAGCGCCGGCTCGTCCACGACCTCCCCCCTCGCCAGGTTGATGAGGAACGCCGTCGGCTTCATCCAGCCGATCTCGCGCTCGCCGACCATGCCCCGCGTCTCGTCCGTCAGCTGGCAGTGCAGACTGATGAAGTCGCAAGCCCGGAAGAACGCCTCGAGGTCACTGACCAGCTCCACGCCCTCCGGGGCGTTCTCGGGTGCAAGGTACGGATCGAACCCGAGGACGCGCATGGAGAACGCGACACGCGCCTTTCGCGCCACCTCTCGCCCAATGCGACCGACCCCGACGATGCCGAGGGTCTTCTGCCACAACTCCGCTCCGATGTAGTCGTTTCGCACCGAGAACCGGCCCTCGCGGGCCGCACGGTCCGATGGAACCATCTTCTTCGCGAGCATGAGCATGAAGGCGATGGCGTGTTCCGCCAGCGGCTCCAGGTTCGAGTACGGTCCGTTGACGACGGGAATGCGCAGCTCGTTCGCCGTCTCCATCGCGATCCGATCGACGCCGACACCGTGGCGCGCGATGACCTTGAGGCGCCGCCCGGCCCGGATCACGGCATCGGAGATCTCGGCCGTTCGCACGATGAGCCCATCGCAGTCCGCAACCAGGCGGAGGAGCGTCTCTTCCCGGATATCCGACGCGGACACGAGCTCCGCCCCGCCGTCCCGCAGAAGCTGCATCCCCTCCTCGGCGATCGGCTGCACGAGCAGGACTCGCTTCTTCCCCTCGTTCTTCATCCTCATCTCCCTACCCGGGGGACCGACCGCGCCGTCCCAAGGATGGCTTGGCCCCAAGCCGGGCGAGGGTCGCGGCGCTCCCGTGCCTCGCGGACCGCGCCCCTTCGCCCCGCTCCGGCGCCCCCGGCGTTCCCAACGTGTCCGAGCACTCTCTCCGGCCCTGCTCCTACCGGAACAGGTCGGTGACGGCCTTCCATGGGATTTCGGTGTCGATCCAGAAGCACAGCCGGTAGACGTAACGGATCGCGAGCTTCAGGATCTCATCCAGCTCGGAAGCATTCGTGATCGGCGTCTTCAGGCACTCCGCCACCTCGCCAATCACCTTCGACGACTCCTGGAATCGGTAGTACCGAGGCCACTGCTCCGCGTACGCCGCGAGGACGCCCCCCGCCACCTTCGACATCGCCGCCGTGTCCACCGCCTTGCTCTGGTGGATCACCCGCAATCGCGTGAGGAGGTCGCAGACGCCGCTCGTCTCGCCTTCGGCGTAGATCTTCACGGACCCGCTCTGCTCGAACGCACCCAACACCTTCGATAGGTTCGACACATCCCGCGGCTTCTTCAGCCACATCGCCTTGATCTCCCGCTCGAGCAGGCTCTTCGCCTCTGCGTAGGTCTTCACCGCCACCTCACGCCTCCTTCGCTCTCGACAGGCGAATCCGCTGCCCCGACTGCTCCCAGACCTTCTTCCCGGCCCGGCCCAGACCCTCCAGGTTCGTCTCCACCACTCCAAACCGACACGTCGGCCCCAGCGGACCGTTCGGCCCCGGGGTGTCGTACCACAAGTTCAGGGTCTGCATCCGCGCCCACCACCCCAGGTCGCCCACCCGAACCTCCGCGAAGTTCTCCGCCGGCGCCTCCAACTCAAGCTGCGCCATGAACTCGTGGTTGCACAGCTTCGCGTGGTGCACCGTCGACTCGAGCGGCATGCTCTCCCACAGCGCCTTGCAGATCTGGGGAGCCTCGTCCCACAACAACCTCACGACCGCCTTCTCTCCGGCGATCTCGATCAGCGCCTTCCGTTCGTCCATCCCTTCTCCTTTCCCTACCGACGTCTAGCGGAACAGGTCGGTGACGGCCTTCCACGGGATTTCGGTGTCGATCCAGAAGCACAGCCGGTAGACGTAACGGATCGCGAGCTTCAGGATCTCATCCAGCTCGGAAGCATTCGTGATCGGCGTCTTCAGGCACTCCGCCACCTCGCCAATCACCT
>JAQTVA010000050.1:0-3057 GCA_028707055.1 Candidatus Bipolaricaulis sp.
GGGTACGGCTTGGCCATCCTCGTCGACATCCTCTCCGGAGTCCTCTCGGGGGCCGCGTGGGGACCTCACGTCGGCCGTCCTACCGAAGACGGCGTCGCGAACGTGGGTCACTTCTTCCTGGCGCTCCAGGTGGACGCGATTCGCGATCTCGGGCCTTTTGGAGACACGATGGACGCCCTGATCCGCGAGATGAAGAACGCCGCCAAGGTGCCCGGCCAGGATCGGGTGTACATCCACGGGGAGAAGGAGTTCGAACGAGCTGAGCGCTGTACGACGCAGGGCGTACCGCTGCTGAAGGTTGCCATCGAGCAGTTGTCCACGGTCGGTGCGAGCATCGGGGTCCCGTTCGATCTGACTCCCATGCCAATTCGGACCAGGGACTAGATCCGCTTCATCCACGCGGGAAGGAGAATGCTGTGGCTACAAAGCACAAGAAGGAGCTGACCGTCGAGGAGCGGCTCGAGCTCGCCAAGCTGCCAGGGAAGCTGGCGCCGGAGTGGCACAGGCGGTACCGCGGCAAGGTGGAGATCGCGCTCAAGTGTGCGGTGACGAGCGTGGATGACTTCGGCATCTGGTACACACCGGGCGTCGCGGCCCCGTGCAGGGAGATTCAGGCCGACCCGAGCAAGGCGATAGACTACACGAACAAGGCCAACACCGTCGCGGTCGTCTCCGACGGCTCGCGCGTCCTCGGACTCGGCAACATCGGGCCGCTCGCCGGGCTTCCGGTAATGGAGGGGAAGGCCCTGCTGTTCAAGTACCTGGGCGGCGTCGGCGCGTTTCCCATCATGCTTGGCACGCAGGACACCGAGGAGATTATCCAGGCCGTCAAGTGGATCGCGCCCGGATTCGGGGGAATCAACCTCGAGGACTTTGCGAACCCGAAGTGCTTCGAGATCCTCGACCGCCTGCGCGCGGAACTCGACATCCCGGTCTGGCACGACGACCAGCAGGGAACGGCGTCCATCACCCTCGCCGGCGTCATCAACGCCCTGAAGATCGTGGGCAAAGAGATGGACCAGGCGAAGTACTGCGTGATCGGCTCCGGAGCGGCGAACATCGCCTTCGTTCGTGTCCTGACCCGGGCCGGCGTCCCCGCGGGGAACATCGTCCTGGTGGACAGCCGCGGCATCCTGCACCCTGACCGGGAGGACCTCGAGGCCGACAAGGCGAGCAATCCCTACAAGTGGAAGTACGCCCTCGAGACGAACGCCGAGCGCCACCGCGGCGGGATGGCCGAGGCGATCGCGGGTACCGACGTGTTGGTCGCGGCATCCAAGACAGGACCCGACACGATCAAGAAGGAGTGGCTGCGCACCATGAACCGCCGCGCGGTCGCGTTTGTGATGGCCAACCCAGTCCCCGAGATCTGGCCTTGGGACGCGAAGGATGCCGGAGTCGAGATCGTCGGGACCGGCCGCAGCGACTTCCCGAACCAGGTCAACAACTCGATCGGCTTCCCCGGCATCTTCCGCGGCACCCTCGACGTGTTCGCGAGGACGATCACCGACGAAATGGCGATTGCCGCGGCGTATTCGATCGCCGAGACGGCCGAAGCCAAAGGGCTTCGCGAGGACTACATCGTGCCGACGATGATGGAGACCGAGGTGTTCGTCAACGAGGCCGTGGCGGTGGGCCTGAAGGCGATCGAGCAGGGGATCGCGCGCCGTGTCCTTACCGAGCCGGAGCTCCGCCGCGAGGCCGAGTCGAAGATCCGGCACGCCCAGGAGGAGACGCGCGTGTTGATGGAGAGCGGCATCATCGCTCCCCCGCCGAAGCCGGCCAAGTAGAACCGCCGGACGCCACGTCGAGGACACGCGCTTGTCTGTCCGCCAACCGTCGCCTACGATCCTGAGTGCGTCAAGGAGGATCGAATGCCGAACACGCTTCCCGAGATCCAAGAAGAGGTCTGGCGGCACCTGAAACCTACGCAGTACGTCTACCTCGCCACGAGCGAGGGCGAGCAGCCGCGCGTCCGGCCGGTCACGCTCCTCAACATCGACCAGAAGTTCTGGATCGCGACGGGGATGCGAAGCGCCAAGGCGCGCCAGATGCGCCACAACCCGAACGTCGAGTTCTGCCTTCCGCTCGGCGCAGAGGGCGACTCCGGCTACCTCCGGATCGCCGGGCTTGCCGAGAGCGTGACCGAGCCGGAGATCCGGGAAACGATCGGCAAGCAGATCCCTTTTCTGCAGGAGTTCTGGAGCGGAAGCGATGATCCGCAGTTCGCGCTGTTCCGAATCACACACATCGAGGTTGAATACCTCCGCCCCGGAGAGATGACCGCGTTCACCTTCCTCGCATAGGGCACGGACCACGCTGCACCTGTCAGACGGCTTGGCAGACGGACCACCTGCCTCTATGATCCTCAAGCAGACAGCGCCGGGCTTCCCATCGGTGGCCGTGCGGCGACCCTGCTGGGATACGATCGTAGAGAAGGAAGGGGTGCTGTGGTGTTGGGTCCATTCGACTACGCCTGTCCGAGCTCCGTGGACGAGGCGTGCCGCCTGCTCGCCGATCGCGGTGCGGCCGCTCAGGTTCTCGCCGGCGGAACCGATCTTCTGGTCGACATCCGCAACGGCGCGCGCTCCCCGTCCCTTCTCGTGGACGTGAAACGTATCGACGAGCTTCGCACACTCAAGGCCCGGCCGACGCAGGGCGAGGTCGTCGTCGGAGCGGCCGTCCCGCTGAACATCATCGTCGAGAACCGCGGCCTGCAAGAGACGTACCCCGGGCTGTGCGCCGCGGCGCTCTCGATCGCTACGTACCCGCTCCGCAACCGCGCCACCGTCGTCGGCAACCTCTGCCATGCCTCTCCGGCCGCCGACATGGCGCCCATTCTCCTCGTCCTCGATGGCATGCTCACAGTGCGCGGCCTTGGCGGAACCCGCGCCGTTCCGCTCGCGCAGCTGTTCACGGGGGTCAGGCAGACGTGTCTGGAGGCGGGCGACGTCGTCACCGCCGTGCGGATCCCGGCCCTTGACGGGGAGCTCAGGACGGCATTCCGCAAGCAACAGCGAATCCGCGGCCACGACCTTGCCGTGGTCAACGCCGCGG
>JAQTVA010000050.1:3157-9365 GCA_028707055.1 Candidatus Bipolaricaulis sp.
ACGTGTCTGGAGGCGGGCGACGTCGTCACCGCCGTGCGGATCCCGGCCCTTGACGGGGAGCTCAGGACGGCATTCCGCAAGCAACAGCGAATCCGCGGCCACGACCTTGCCGTGGTCAACGCCGCGGCGGCGTACGCACCGTATCGGGGAGTCCTACGCATGGCGATCGGGAGCTGTTCTCCAACCCCCGTCGTCCTCCCCCCGATCGAGACGACGGGCATCTCGCGCGATGCGCTTGCAGAAGAAGTCGCCCGCCGCGCCGCCTCCGCGACCGCGCCGATCGACGATGTTCGCGCGACCGCCGCATACCGTCGCGCTGTGCTACCGGTTCTCCTGCGAAGGCTTCTCCGCGACGTACTCGTTGGGGGAGATCGCTGATGTACGACATCGAACCCCGCGTGAACGGCCACACCGAACGCGCCTCTGTCCCGGCTGGCATGACACTCCTCGAGTTCCTCCGCGACCGCCTTGCTCTCACGGGCAGCAAGGAAGGGTGCGGCATCGGCGAATGCGGCGCGTGTACGGTACTCCTCGACGGGAAGCCCGTGACCGCGTGCCTCGTTCTCGCCGTCGAGGCCGACGGCCTCGACGTACGCACCATCGAAGGGGAAGCGACCGACGGCCAATTGTCGGCGCTGCAACAGTCGTTCGTCGACGCCGGCGCGGTGCAGTGCGGCTTCTGCACCCCCGGGATGATTATGTCCGCCCGGGGTCTCCTCCTGCGGAATCCGCACCCGTCGGACGAGGAGATCGTTGAAGCGATTGCCGGGAACCTGTGCCGCTGCACCGGCTACGAGGCGATCCTGCGCGCCATCCGCGCCGCGGCTCAGCAAGAGGTTGAGCCCCTTCCAGGAGAACCCGATACGAAGACCGCCCGGCTTCTCCGAAGCGATCAGTCAACGGGAGGGCGACCGTGACGCGTGAGCTCACCTATGTCGGGAAGTCGGTTCCGCGCGACGATGCAGCCGACAAGGTCACAGGCGCGGCGCGTTACACGCACGACCTCTCCCTCCCCGGGATGCTCCACGCCGCCCTCGTGACCTCGCCGCACGCCGCGGCTCGGATCGCCCGGATCGACGCGTCCGACGCAGCGAGACTGCCGGGCGTCCGCGCGGTCTTGACCGGCGCGGACGTCGACGTCCGTCTGGGGCTGTACATGCAGGACAAGCGGATCCTCGCCCACGACGTGGTGCGCTACCAAGGCGAGCCGGTCGTCGCCGTGGCGGCCGACACCCTCGACATCGCGCGCGAAGCCTGCCGCCGGATCCACGTGGAGTACGAGCCGAGACCGGCGGTGCTCGATCCGCGCGAAGCGATGAAGACGGCGGCCGCCCTCGTTCATCCGGACCTTGGGTCGTACAGCCACATGGAGGGCGTCTTCTTCCCGACGTCGCGGACGAACATCGCCCACCACCAGAAGATCCGCAAGGGCGACGTCGACGCCGCGTTCGCCTCAGCGGAGGTCATCCTCAAGGCGGGCTTCGACAATCCCCCCGTTCAGCACGTGCCGATGGAGACGCACGCCTCGATCGCTCAAGCCCTCCCTGGCGGACGGGCCGAGATCTGGACATCGAGCCAGTCGCCGTACACGGTGCGACACCTGATGAGCATCGCCTTCGGCCTTCCGCACAACGCCGTCCGTGTCCACGTTCCCTATGTCGGTGGCGGCTTCGGCGGGAAAGCAGGTCTCAACCTCGAGCCGCTCGTCTACGTCTTGTCGAAGGCCGCGGGAGGTCGCCCGGTCCGGTTCGTCGCCACCCGCGAGGAGGAGTTCAACACCCTCCCGTCGCGGCAGGGTCTCTACTCGACAATCGAGATCGGAACGACGCGCGCCGGCACGATCGTCGCGCTGAAGGCGACCTACGTGTGGGACGCCGGTGCGTACGCCGACTACGGCGTCAACGTCGGTCGAGCCGCCGCCTACTCCGGCGCCGGACCCTACGCGATCCCGAACTGTTGGATTGACTCGTTCGTCGTCTACACGAACAAGGTGTACGGAACCGCGTACCGCGGCTTCGGCCACCTCGAGGTCCTGTGGGGCGTCGAGCGAGCGATGGACCAGATGGCGCGGAAGCTCGGCCTCGACCCTGCCGAGTTCCGTCGCCGCAACCTGCTCAAGCCCGGCGACATGACGATCACCGGCGAGACCTTCACCGCCGGGCACGGTGAGCCGTCCGCCTGTCTCGACGCCGTGGCCGGAGCCATCGATTGGGGCACGCCGTCGCCGCCGCCCGTGGAGCCAACCAAGCGCCGCGGCAAGGGGATCGCGATGCTCCACAAGGCGCCGGCGATGCCAACCTCGACGGCGTGCTCGGCGATCATCAAGCTCGATGAGGACGGCGCTGCCGATATCCTCGTCTCCGGCGTGGACTACGGACAGGGGACGTATACCGTCCTCCGCCAGATCGCGGCCGAGGAACTGCGCCTTCCGATCCAGGCCGTTCACATCAACTCCGACTGCGACACCGCGTTCACGCCCTACGACTGGCAGACCGTCGCGAGCCGCTTCGCTTATATGGGCGGGCACGCCGTGCTGCGGGCCGCCGGCGACTGTCTGGGCCAGATCCGCGCCGTCGCCGCCCAGGTGTTCGGCGTCGCCACGGACAAGATCGTCTGCGAGAACGCGTCGGCGTACCCAGCGGGCGAGCCGGAGCGCGCCATCCCTTACCGAGACCTCGCCCTCGGCTACACGTATCCCAACGGCAACGCCATCGGCGGCCCCGTGATCGGGCACGGCCGCTTCATCGCCCACGACCTCACCCACCTCGACCCCGACACCGGTCAAGGCCGACCGGCACAGTTCTGGACGTACGGCGCGCACGGCGTGGAGATCGAGGTCGATACGGAGACCGGTGAGATCGAGATCCTCCGAATCGCCACCGCGATCGACGCGGGGAAGGTGCTGAACGCCGGACTCGCGCGCGGACAGGTCATTGGCGGCGTGGTTCAGGGCATCGGCTCGGCGTTGTGGGAGGGATTCCGCTTCGACAGGAGCGGCCACCTTCTGAATCCGAGCTTCGTCGACTACAAGATCCCGACGGCCAAGGACCTCCCGCGAGAGATGACACCGATCCTCCTCGAGAACCCCCAGCCGGACGGACCCTACGGCGCACGCGGAATCGCCGAGCATCCGATGATCTCGGTCCCGTCGGCCATCGGAAACGCGCTCTTCGACGCCCTCGGAATCGAGTTCGCCTCCCTCCCGCTCTCCCCCGAGAGCGTCGTAACTCGGCTTGCCGAGAGAGGTGCGGAGCCGTGAGGGAACTCCTCGTCGAGAAGAACTGCTACTTCGACTCCGTCTTCCTCCTGCGGATCAGCCGCGAGATCGAGGGGCTCGCCGGAGTCGAGAAGGCCGTCGTCGCCATGGGAACCCCCGCCAACTTGGAGAGCCTGGAGCGTGTCGGCTTCGCCTTCGATCGCTCGGCAACGCGGGCGCTCCCGACGGACCTCGTCATTGCCGTCGAGGCGGCGTCGGCGGGCGCGCTGGAACGGGCTCGCGCCCGTCTCGCGGAGCTGCTCGTCGGTCGCCAGAGCGCCGAGCGGAAGGCGATCGCCAAGCCGACGACGCTGAGCGAGGCGGTCGACATCGATCCCCGGATCAACCTCGTCCTCATCTCGGTGCCGGGCGCCTACGCGGCCCGCGAGGCGCGCCGGGCGCTCCGCCGGGGCCTCCACGTCTTTCTCTTCTCGGACAACGTCTCCGTCGAAGACGAGATCGCGCTCAAGGACGAGGCGAAGGCGCGCGGACTCCTTCTCATGGGTCCCGATTGCGGCACGGCGATCCTCAACGGCATTCCCATCGGGTTCGCCAACGTCGTTCGGCGCGGCCCAATCGGCCTCATCGGCGCCTCGGGAACCGGAATTCAGGAGATCACGTCGCTCATTGACCGCCTCGGCAGCGGCGTGTCTCAGGCGATCGGCACCGGCGGGCGCGACCTGTCGGAGTCCGTGGCCGCGAGATCGACGCTCGCCGGCATCGACGCCCTCGCTGACGACCCGGAGACCGCCGTCCTCGCGGTCGTGTCCAAGGCCCCGAGCGCTGCTGTCGCCGACCGCGTTCTCGACCGGCTGCGCAGAGCCGGAAAGCCGACGATCGTCCAGTTCGTGGCGTCGGCGCCGCGCGCGTCCGAGCACGGCATCACGTTCGCCGCTACGCTGGACGAGGCGGCGCGCCTCGCGTGTCGAAAGGCCGGACTCGACGTGCCCGCGCAGGCTCACCCGCCGGAGATCCCGCATCTTGCCTTCCACTCGCGGCAACGCTTCGTCCGCGGGCTCTTCTGCGGTGGCACGCTCTGTCAGGAGGCGTGGAGCATCCTGCGCACCGCCGGACTCGAGGTTCGATCGAACGTCGCCGCGGACGAGCGCCTCTACCTTGGCGCAGGCGAGAAAGCGGCCGGACACCTGCTGTGGGACCTCGGCGATGACGCCTTCACCGTCGGCCGCCCTCACCCGATGATCGAGCCCGACCTGCGCGACCGTCACGTGGCCGCCGCGGGCGCAGACCCATCCGTTGCGGTCGTCCTTGTAGACTGCGTCATCGGCTACGGCTCCCACCCCGACCCAGCGGGAAGCCTCGCCCGCGCCGCCGAGAAGGCTCATGCGGCGGCGCGCGGCGAGAAGCGTCCGCTCGTCGTTGTCTCCTCAGTGACCGGAACCGCCCGTGATCCTCAGAACTACGAGGCACAGCGGCACACACTCCAGGCCGCGGGGATTCTCGTCGCCGAGACGAACGCGCTCGCGGCTCAGTGCGCTGCGGCCATTGTTCAGGGAGGTTCCCGATGACGAACTCCGGCCTCTTTCGAACCGAGCTTCGCGTCGCCAACCTCGGCCTCGCATTGTTCTCCGAGGCGCTCCGCGCCATCGGCTGCCCCGTCGTTGACGTCGATTGGCGCCCCCCGGCGGGGGGTGACCCCGTGCTCGCGCGCCTCCTCGACGGACTGAGGAACGAGAGCGGCGACGGCTGGGTCGACCGAGTGTCCCGCGCGAACGAGACCGCCATCGAACGACTCCTGGCGGCGCAGCCCACGCTGATCGGGATCGGCGCCGCGCAGGACGTCATCCCCGGGATGACGCAGAACACGGTCCTCCACGCCGGACCGCCGATCTCCTGGGAGCGCATGTGCGGGCCGATGAGGGGCGCCGTCATCGGTGGGCTCCTCTACGAAGGCCTCGCCGCGTCCCCGAGAGACGCGGAGCGGCTCGCCGCGTCGGGTGACGTCCGCTTCGACCCATGCCACCACCACCAGGCCGTCGGCCCTATGGCGGGGGTCGTTACGGCGACCATGCCCGTGTGGATCGTCGAGAACGCCGCGTTCGGCAACCGCGCGTTCGCCACCCTGAACGAGGGGCTGGGGAAGGTACTCCGCTACGGAGCCTACTCCGACGAGGTCATCGATCGCCTCGGCTGGATGCGCGACGTCCTCGCCCCGACGCTCGCCAAAGCCCTCCGAAAGCACGGCCCGCTCGATCTCCGTACCCTTCTCGCCCAGGCTCTCCAGATGGGCGACGAAGGCCACAACCGCAACCGCGCCGCGACGTCGCTCTTCATCCGCGAGCTGGCCCCGCACCTCGCGCGCCTCTCCGAGCCTGGGGACGCCGTCGCGCGCATCCTCGAGTTCCTGAACGGGAACGACCACTTCACCCTCAACCTCTCCATGCCGGCCGGGAAGTGCTCGCTCGACGCCGCGACGGATGTGCCGGGGAGCTCGCTCGTCACGGTCATGGCCCGCAACGGAACGGAATTCGGGATCCGCGTGTCCGGCACCGGCGACCGTTGGTACACGGCGCCCGCGCCGAAGGTCGATGGTCTCTACCTCCCCGGATTCTCCGAGGGCGACGCTGCCCCTGACATCGGCGACTCGGCGATCACCGAGACCGCCGGGTACGGGGGATTCGCCATGGCCGCCGCGCCCGCGATCGTCCAGTTCGTCGGCGGAAGCCCTGACCGGGCCCTCGAGACCACCCGTCGGATGCGCCGGATCACCCTCGCAGAGAGCCCCGCCTACAGAATTCCCGCCCTCGGCTTCGCCGGAACGCCGACGGGAATTGACGTTCTCAAGGTCGTCGACACCGGGATTCTCCCCGCGATCAACACCGGCATTGCGCACAAGGAGCCGGGTATCGGCATGGTCGGCGCCGGCCTCGTCGAGCCCCCGTTCGCGTGCTTCGCCCAGGCGGCCCGGACGCTGGCCGAAACGCTGGATAGGAA
>JAQTVA010000051.1 GCA_028707055.1 Candidatus Bipolaricaulis sp.
ACGACGCGATTCGGTTGTCCTGCCCCCATTCCCAACAAGCGCAGGGCTCCCCCGATCTCCGCGACGATGACGATGGCATTGCTCTTCACCTGGCGCGCGGCGACGAGTCCGAACTCGATCAGCCGCCGCAGCGCACCCCCCGGTTCGAGGTCCCCTTCCGGACGGACCGCCGAAACCACCTCGAGCTTCGCGAGAAGGACGCTGTCGGCGTCCTGGACGAGCGCCGCACCGCCGAGCAGCTTTACTTCCTTCAGTCGCCGAAGCCCCTGAATGTCGAGTCTCACGATCCGGAGATTCTCGTTCTGGCGGAGGTAAAGAACCGCCGCGTCCTCGAACGCCGGAGCGACCACGACTTCGACGAACTTGCGCTCTGCGCGGTCGGCGGCCTCGAGGCGCAGGAATTCGACCGCGGCACGATCCACGCGCCCGTTGAACGCGATCACCGAACCGAACGCGGACACCGGATCGGATCGCCACGCCGTCTCCAACGCCACGCGCGCCGAGGCGGCGTGGCAGAGGCCGCACGGGTTCGTGTGCTTCACGACCGCGCACGCGGGGACCGCAAGATCGCGGACCGCCGAGGCGGCGGCGTGGATGTCGACCAGGTTGTTGTAGGAGAGCTCCTTGCCTCCCAGGACCTCGAGATCGTAGAGCGAAGCGGCGGCGGCGCGCTCTCGGAGAACAACCGCGCCTTGGTGAGCGTTCTCCCCATAGCGCAGCTTCCGCCCGCCGCCGAAGGCGAGCCGCAGCGACGTCTCTCCGAACCGCTCGTCGAGCGCCTGCGCGATCATCGCATCGTAATCCGCCGTGTGGTTGAACGCCTTCCGCATCAGTCGAGCGCGCGTCTCGAGCGAGAGCGCCCCCTGCCGCGCGTCGAGCTCGCCGATCAGGTCGCCGTAGTCCTCCGGATCGCAGACGGCGGCCACATAGCGGTAGTTCTTCGCCGCAGCGCGGATCATGGTCGGGCCGCCGATGTCGATCTGCTCGATCAGGGCATCCAGCTCCGCCCCGGCGTCGCGGTGCTTGCCAAACGGGTAGAGGTTGCAGACCACGAGGTCGATCGGCACGATCCCCAGGCGCTCGGCCTCGGCTCGGTCGCGGTCGCGGTCGAAGAGGATCGCCGACTCGATCGCGAACGAGATCGTCTTCATTCGCCCCCCGAACGCCTCCGGGTTCCCCGTCACCGTCGCGATGTCGACGACCGGAATCCCGGCGTCGCGCAGCGCCTGCCCCGTGCCCCCGGTCGAGACGATCTCGCAGTCCCACCGTCGAAGCGCCCGCGCAAGGTCCGCCACGCCGGTCTTGTCCGACACGCTCAGCAACGCCCGTCTAACCATCCAGTTCACCGTCCCCTCCTTGAACGCCGGCCCTCGGGTCGGCTCTGTCCGCTCGGTCGACGCCCGCTACGCAGTGACCGCCCGCACGACGTTTCGAAACCACACGAGCCCCGCCCCGTCCTCGCTCGTCCCCGGCCGCTCACGACGGATCCGCGGCCAGTCGTAGTGGTTGAAGAGCGAGAGGTATGCTTCCGGATGGGGCATGATCCCGAGGATCCGTCCACTCGGGTCGCAGAGCGCGGCGCACGCGAGCTCCGCGCCGTTCGGGTTTTCCGGATACCGCCCGGCGGGCTCTCCGCGCTCGTCGCAGTAGGTGAGGCCGTCCAGGTGAAGCCGTGCGGCCTCCTCACGCAACGCCTCGTCGCGGAACACAAGCCGTCCCTGTCCGTGGCGAACCGGAACCTCCCACTCCTCCAGTCCTGCCCACACCGCGGCCGGACAGTCGGCGTCCGACCGCACCCGCACCCAGCGATCTTCGTACTTCCCTGATGCGTTCTGCATCAGGGCCGCCTCCGCCGCGAGCTCGCCGCCGAGGTTCGGAACCAGTCCGAGCTCGACGAGCGCCTGAAACCCGTTGCAGATCCCAATCACCATTCCGCCGCGGCGCGCCACGGCGCGGAGACCGTCGCACAGGGTCGCTCCCCCGGGGAGCCTTCGCGTGCGGATCCGATTCGCGAGAACCCTGCCGCCCCCGAGGTCGTCACCGAAGGAGAATCCCCCAGGGAGGTGCACGATGTCGAACCCGTCGAGGTTGACCACGCCCCGCAGGACGTTCTCGAGGTGCGCCACCGTCGCGGTCGCGCCCGCGAGACGGTACGCGGCCGCCGTTTCCTCCTCGCAGTTGATCCCGTACCCCGTGACCACGAGCGCCTCCGGCCTCTTCATCCGTATCCCTCCAGCCCGGTCCGCCACGCCGTCTGGAACCGCGTCAGCGCGGCGTCGGCGCACGCCCGGCCACCGAACGAGATCCGGACCCGGGGATCGGCCGTCACCCGCCCGATCGGGCGCGCGTCGCCCTCCATCACGCCTTCGAACGCACGGCGACGCCCTTCCGGCACCGTGACCACGAACCGCGACGGCGTCTCGGAGAACAGCGGAACCGCCGGGTGATCGAAAGACCCGACGTCGTCGAGAGCAACATCGAACCCCAGTCCGCCCCCGATCGCCGACTCCACGAGGCCGACGGCCAGTCCGCCGTCGGAGAGGTCGTGGCACGACGCCACCAGACCGGAGCCGATCGCTTCGGCCATGCGGCGATACCGCTCGCGGGCACGATCCGTTCTCACCTGCGGCGCCCTGCCGCCCTCCACGTTCAACCAGTGGAGGAACTCCGAGCGACCCAACTCGCCGAGCGTCTCGCCCACCACGTAGATCGCATCGCCCGGCGCCTGAAAACTCGTCGTCACGGTCCTCCGGACGTCGGGGATCCCCGCCGTCGCGGAGAAGAGGATGCTGGGTGGGACCGAGATCGTGACGCCTCCCGCCGTGAAGTCGTTCTTCATGCTGTCCTTCCCGGACGTGAGCGGCACCGCGTACGCCACCGCGACGTCGTACAGGGCCTGGCACATTCGCACGAGCTGCCCGAGCCGCCGGCGGCCGTCGGGGTTCGTCCGCGCGTCGTAGGCCACGTTGGGAAGGCAGAAGTTGTCGTTCACGGACCAGAACTGCGGAGATTCCGTGCCGGGTCCCGGCAGGCGGCCGCCGACGGCAATGATCCCGCGCACGGCCTCGTCGAACGCGCAGGCGCACATCGCGTAAGGATCCAGGTCCCCGTACCGTGGTACGATCCCGTTCGACACCGCGATCCCCCGATAGTCCGACCACGACAGGCGAAGCACGGCGGCGTCCTGCGGCCCCCCGCGTCCCATGAGTGGCTTGACCACGGTTCGTCCCTTCACCTCGTGGTCGTACTGCCGGATCACTCCCTCGCGGGAGCAGACGTTCCAGCTTCCGACCACGCCGAGGATGGCCGACGCAAGATCGACTTCGGGAAGGACCGGCTCCTCGACCGGCGGAGCCGCCCACTCACCCGACAGGCGCTTCCGCGGCACTCCGTGGTGGAGGAAGTCGAGGTCGAGGCACGCGGCCGTACGGCCCGCGTGCCGCACCCACAGGACCCCGCTCTCGGTGAACCGCCCGATGTCGACCGCCTCCACCCCCCGCTCGTCCGCGAAAGCCAGCAGATCCCCCTCAACGCCGGGATCCACGGCCAGGGTCATCCGTTCCTGCGACTCGGACACGAAGATCTCCCACGGCTGGATCCCCTCGTACTTGAGCGGGACCCTCTCGAGATCGACCTCGGCGCCTCCCGGGATCCGAGCCAGCTCTCCGATCGACGACGACAGGCCGCCGGCCCCGTTGTCGGTGGCCGCCTTGACCCACCCCCGTGCGCACGCCTCCTCGAGGAAGTCGCTCGCCAGTTTCTGTGTCAGTGGGCTCCCGATCTGGACGGCGGAGCGAGGGGACTCCTCATCGAGGTGGACGGAGGAGAACGTCGCCCCGTGGATCCCATCTTTCCCGACGCGGCCGCCTACGACGACAATTCGGTCTCCGGAGTCGATTCGCTTCTCCCACCACGGAGCGTCGCCCACGCGCGCGGGAGCAATGGACCCCGTCCCGCAGAAGACGAGAGGCTTTCCCGCGAAGCGATCGTCGAAGACGAGAGCGCCGTTCACGGTCGGGACGCCCGACTTGTTTCCGCCGTCCTCGATCCCCGACCGCACGCCGGCGAAGACCCGCCGTGGCGCAAGCTGCCCCGGCAGCAGGGGGCGGTCGTACGTCGGGCGGGCGAAGCAGAGCACGTCGGTGTTGAAGAGCAGCCTCCCTCCGCCGCGTCCCGTGCCGAGCGGGTCGCGGTTGCAGCCGAGAATGCCCGTGATCGCACCCCCGTACGGGTCGATGGCCGACGGGCTGTTGTGCGTCTCCACCTTCCAGACGAACACGTGGTCGTCGTCGATGCGGACGACGCCGGCGTTGTCGTCAAACACCTTCAGAAGCCACGTCTGCCCCCACTCGCGCAGCTTCTCCTCCACCGCACGCGTCGCGGCGGCGATGTACGTTCGGAAGAGGGAGTCGATCTCTACGGTGGTCCCGCGGTCTCGGTCGACGAACTCCACGACGGCGCTGAACTCCTTGTGCTTGCAGTGCTCGGACCAGGTCTGAGCGATGACCTCCAACTCGCAATCCGTCGGATCCGCGGGGATCCCCAACCGGCTCCGTTCGGCGCGCACCGTCTCGCAGTCATAGTGATCGCGCAGGGCGATCATCTCGGCGCGATCGAGGGAGAGGAGGCGCGCCTCGGACAGCCGCAGCAACCCCGCGTCATCGCGCGGAAGGACGATGCTCTCGATCGCGAGCGGGATCTTCGCGGCGGACCGCGGCCGCGGCTCCGCGTATTCGTCGACCGGACCCGACCGGAGAACGTGGACGAGCGCGTTTCCTACGAGCTCGTCGGCGATGCGCGCAAGCTCCGTCGAGGAGAGCGCATGCTCCAACCAGTAGACGTCCCGCGACGCCGCCCGGCCGGAGGCAATCTCCGCCGAGGAAGGGAACAGGTCCCGCAGCACAGTGAGGACCGTCTGTCCTTCGTCATCCGTCACTCCGGGGCGCTTATCCACCGAGATATACGATCGGAATCCCTGTGGGATCGGCGTCCCGGCCCCGACGATGCAGGAGACTCGGTTCCCGAGGGCAGCGCACGAGCGATGAACCTGCTCGGCAGAGAGCGCGGGGGACATGGAGTAGACCTTGGACGTCGCGATCCGCCCCGTTTCGATCGAGAGGAAGTCGGCGGCCTGCCGCCGAACGCGCTCCCCGATCGGGTCGGCCCCTCGATCGGGCCGCGGCGACACATGGAGGTGCGTCCAACGCTCAGGCATCGGACTCCCCGCCGGCCGCGAATCCCAGCCGGCCCAGCCCCCAGGCACGGGCGTCGATTGCGATCCCGCCTTTGCGAACGACCCTTCCGGCGACGCGCGACGCGCGCCCGTACGCCGCAAGCGCGCGGACGAGAGCCTCGCCGTGCCCCGCCGGCACGACGGCGAGCATGCCGTTTCCCATGTTCCACGCGGAGTAAGCCTCGTGTGCCGGCAGATCTCCGAGTTCGCGGAGCCGCAGAACCCAGTCGTGCGGCGGCCAGAGGTTGTCGAGTTCCACGCCGAGTCCTGTCGCGCGAAGGACCCGCGGGAGGTTGCCGGGGATCCCGCCTCCGGTGATGTGCGCCAGACCTCGAACCGACAGCCCCGCCTGCAATGCACGCACCACGCCGGGCGCGTACACGAGCGACGGGGTGAGGAGGAGGTCGCCCCACGGCGTGGCGCCGCAATGCTTCCGATGCCAATCGTCGTCGAACGCGCCCTCGAGGATGCGCCGCGCGAGCGTGTACCCATTGCTGCGCAGTCCGGCGCTCCGGAGGGCCACGACCTCGTCGCCGACTTCCAGCCCCCGGCCGTCAATCGCCCCTCGCCCCGGTGGGACGACGCCGACCGCCGTGGCACACCAGTTCACGTGGGGACCGTCGCCCCACCCCCCGACGCGCCGGCCCAACGCGGCAATCTCGCCGCCGGTCACCGCGACCCCGGATTCCCGCGCGGCGGTCGCCAGGCCTCGCATCAGCGCGTCCACCGTGGCCTCGTCGAGGCGGTCGGCGTCGATGATGTTGGACACCGCGACCGGCTCAGCGCCGATGGCGACCAGGTCGTCGACGACCATCGCGAGGAGATCGAACCCGAGGGTGTCGAACCGGCCGACGCGCTCCGCAACCTCGAGCTTCGTTCCGACGCCGTCGGACGTTACCGCGATTCGCGCGTCGCCGATCCGGATGACGTTGGCGAAGCTCTCCTCGTCTCCGTCCACCGCGAGACCGTCGCGGCCGCGGAGCGCCCCGAACGTGCTCTTGGCGTAGGCATAGGCGACCTCGGAGCAGCGGTCCACGCCAGCCTGATCCACACCGCGCACCCCCGCGGTCGCCCGGACTCCCGACTTCTCTTTCCCTTCTGCCACGGCTCGACCTCCCGCGTTCCGCTCGGATGTCTCGCGGCGACTCGGAAAAAGCAAACGGGGGACGAAGTCTTCTTGGGAATCCTTGAAAGCGCCCACCCGTTCCGCCGTCGATCCGCCGACGGCCCCTCACGCAGTTTTTAGGGCTTGGCCGTCGGGGTGTCAACTGCCGCGCTCCCGCCGGCGCGGGATCTTCTCTCGCCGTCCCAAACGCCGCGCGTCGCCGATATGCGCCGCCGAACAGTCGGACGAACGTCTTACCCCGCAGCTCGTCACGCTGCCGACGTCCGGTCCCGTCGTTCGCTCGATCCGGCTATAGGACGAGCGACAAGCTCGTTCCCGTCGCGCTTGCCGAACTCCGATCGATCGAGTATCGTGGGCACAGCCGTGCGGAACGTCAGGAGAGCTATGGCAAACCTTCACATCATCGACCACCCCTTGATCCAGAGCAAGCTGACGAGGATGCGCGATGCGGCGACGGACAACGAGACGTTCCGCCGCCTTCTCGACGAGCTGACCGCGTTCATGGTCTACGAGATTACGCGGGCGTACCCGCTCCGGGAGGTCACGGTGCGCACGCCGCTCGAGACCATGACCGGGCGGGTCCTCGGCGTTCCCGTGGTGCTCGTCCCTATTCTGCGTGCGGGGACCGGAATGCTCGGCGGCGTGCTGGATCTCATTCCCACGGCCAAGGTCGGCCACGTCGGGCTGTACCGAGACCCCCACACGCTGCTCCCCGTGGAGTACTACTGCAAGCTTCCGCCGGATCTCGGTCAAGCGCGAATCATCGTCGTCGACCCGATGCTGGCGACGGGCGGGAGCGCGATCGCGGCGACGCAGATCATCAAGCGCGAGGGCGGGCGGGAGATCCAGTTCCTGTGCCTCGTGGCCTCGCCGGAAGGGGTGGACGCGTACTCTTTGGAGCACCCCGACGTCCCCATCTACTGCGCCGCGGTGGACCGGGAGCTCAACGCCAAGGGGTACATCGTGCCCGGTCTCGGCGATGCCGGAGACCGGCTGTTCGGAACGTGAGAGGGAGGCTCCGGTGTCGGACGATATCCGCATTCTCGAGACACTCCGTGTCCGCAGCGTCGACGAGCGCGACCGCCTGTGGTCGATCTACCACGGGGCGTTCGTGCGACTGAACGAGCGCACCCCGATCCACCATGGCTCCTACTCCGAGCAGCGCTTCCACGAGATCTTGGAGGACGAGGAGTTCACCAAATTCCTCGTGTACAGCGGGGAGGAGCTCGTCGGGGTCACGCTGCTCACCCACGCTCTCGCCAAGGTTCCTTGGGTGAACGCCCACTACTTCGCCGCGCGGTACCCGAAGAGCACGCGCGCCGGCAAGGTGTTCTTCCTCCCGGCGGTGGTCATCGACCCCTCGTACCAGGACCTCCGACGCATCGGCGGCCGTCTGCTGCAGCAGGCGCTGACCTCCCTCGGAGAGGATGTGGTCGTCGCCTGCGACTACTCGGAAAGCCTGCGGCGGAGCCTTCCGTCGTTCGTCGGGCGAACGCTCGGCCGGGAATTCAAGGGCGAGGTGCTCGATCGCCTGGTCTATGAAGTCTTCTTCTACACCGACCCGGAGTGAGCCGCCGGCGAACGGCGCCAGGAGTCGAGCAGGGGAGGCAATTCGAGGAAGCTCTCGATCACAAACGCAGCGGCCTCGGCGACCTGTCGCTCCTTCGGGTTGGCCGCCACGGCCAGTCCGACGATCCGCATCGCCGCGATGTCGTTGACGTGGTCCCCCACGAAGCACACCTCAGCGAGGTCGGTCTCCCTCTCCGCCGCCAACGCCCGCAACGCGCGATCCTTGGCCCACAGGTCGACGACCGTCTCCGCCGTCCCCGTGAATCGTCCGTCGCAGACGTGAATGTGGTTCGCCAGAGAGAAGTCCAGGCCGAGATCCTTGCACACCCAGTCCGCCACGAAGTCGACTCCGGAGGAGAGGATTCCCATACGGTAGCGGCCCCGTAGCGCAGCGATCGCCTCGACGACGCCCTCCGCGTACGGCGCGGGAAGGACCTGCGCGGCGACGTCGGCGATCCGTACCCCGGCCAGGAGCGAGGCATCCCTCGCCACCCACTCGGCGTACGCCTCGGGGCGCGGGAGGTAGTCCGCGAGCAGCGCTCGGGACCTCTCGCCGACGCCGGCGGCCGCGGCGACCGCGCCCCAGCTCGACTCGAACTCGATGCCGTGGTAGCGGACGAGCGTGCCGTCGAGGTCGAAGACGATCGTCGAGAGCCTGCGACGTCCGCCGCCCACGCTACGGCACCATGAGACGCGCCCCGTCGGCGATTCCAAGCATCCCGATCGATCCCGCGGCAAGCTCCAGCGCGTACTGGAAGGGCTCGCTCGGCGCGTACAGGTCGGCCGACTCCGCCGGCATCCGCATCCCGCCGAGGAACGTCCCGTCCGCGGAGAAGAACACAATGTCGAGGTCGAACTGCACCGTCGACATCGTGAACCGACGCTCGCCTTCGTCTTCGAACGGGAAGAGGATTCCCGGGAACACGCCGATGAGATCACCGGGGAAGCCGCGGAACCCGGTCCATCGCTCGACTCCGTCGGCCGCCACGCGGACCGCGATGTCGACGCTCGAGCCGTCGGGACGCTGGATCGTGACGACGTCATCGCGCATCGCCCCGGCGACCCCGCACCCCGCGGTCGCGGGATCCACCTTCACGAGCGGCGCCGTGTCCTGAGCGGTGGACGGGTAGACGGTCACCGCCGACTCCCCGATCCCGTTTCCGTCGGCGTCGAGGACGGGAACGCTCTGCCAGAAGTTCCCTACGCCGTCGATCGACCACACGTTCTCCGTGCCGTAGTCGAGGACGCTGGCCAAGCCGACCCCGTAGAACGCGTTCCGCGCGAAGCGGTTGGCCTTGGAGTCGAGGTTGACGTAGATGTGACTCCCGTTGTCGGTGAACACGTTGTTCACGACATCATTCGCCGCCGCCGTGGACC
>JAQTVA010000052.1 GCA_028707055.1 Candidatus Bipolaricaulis sp.
GCAGTGCGGGCACTCGGTGGAGGGCACTGGATCCATCTTCCGCCAGTGATTCCGCCGCATGCGACCCTTGGATCTCGACGTTCGGTATTTCGGGACTGCCATGGTTCCTCCTCCAGAGACTGCAACGGAGACGCCGCCGACCTGCGGCTCACGAGACGGGAGTGTACTCGCCTCGCTCAGGCTCCGCAACCCGGAGCACCAGGGTCACCGGGCCGTCGTTCACCAGGTCCACGGCCATCTTCGCGCCGAACCTTCCCGTCTCCACGCGCACGCCCTCCGCTCGCAGCGCCGCCACGAACCCATCGAAGATCGGCTCGGCGATCTCCGGGCGCGCCGCGTCGGTGAAGCTCGGGCGTCGACCTCGGCGGACGTCGGCATAGAGTGTGAACTGGGACACGGCGAGAATGGCCCCCCCGACGTCGCGGATCGAGCGGTTCATCTTCCCGTCCTCGTCCTCGAACACGCGCAGCTCGACGATCTTGTGCGCAACGGCCGCAGGATCGACTCTCTCGTCGGCAGGAGCGATCCCCACGAGAAGAAGGAACCCCGATGCGATCCCGCCGACCACCTCGTCGCCGACGCGCACTCGGGCGGACGCCACGCGCTGAAGGACGATTCGCATCGCCTAGGGCTCGCCTTCCAGGCGCTCGGCGTACTCCACGAGCTTCTGCAGCGCCGGTTCACTCAACCCCGCCGTCCGGGCGAGGAGAAGGAGTTCAAGCCGCTCCCGCGTCACCTGGGCCCGGATCGTCCGATGGAACGCCTGCTCGACCAGCCGCGGGGCGCGCAGGTTGACCTTCGCATCCACGTAGTTGACGCGCCACTGCGGAAACTGGTTCAGCAGTCCAACGGCCATTTCGACGAGGTGCTTGACGTGCGGTTCCCGGGTCTCGAACACGCCGTTCACGTGGTTCGCCACGCGCTGGTTGTCGGTGAAGAAGATGACCGACTCCGGCTTGTGCAGCAGCGCACTGCGACACGCCTCGATCAGCGCGCGGTACTCGGCGACCTCTGTCGTCGTGCGTCCGATCAGACGCGAGATCTCCTCGACCACGGCGCCGTCGGCGTCGGTCATGGCAATCCCGATTCCCGCCTCGCCGGGCTCGCTGCGAGCCCCCCCGTCCACATAGACGAACAGCTTGTCCATACTTCTGGGTCCACCAGGTCTCGAACCTGGGACCTACCGGTTATGAGCCGGCTGCTCTGCCCCTGAGCTATGGACCCTCGTTCGCCCGCACTATACGTGCCCCGCGAAAGCCCTGTCAAGGACGGACAGGGCGAAGCCTCGGCAGGGCTGCTCCTTGATCGCCGGCCGGCGAGCGGCTAGCCTGCCTCCAGTCGCGACGGCGACCGGCGCGGATCAGGAGGCGGCATGCAGAAGCAACTCGAGCGGATCGCCAGCCACGCGGATGAATGGACGGAGCTGCGCTACCACGTGCGTCAGTCGAGAACCCTTGCAGTCCGCAACGGCGTTCTCGAGGCGTCGACGAGCCTGCGGCTCACCGGAGTGGGGGTTCGGGTGCTCTCGCTCGGGGTCTTCGGCTTCGCCAGCACGACGGACCTTTCCGAGCGCGGCATTCGCGAGGCGGTGGGCGCAGCGCGCAGCGCGGCCCGAACGTCGGCGCCTGCCAAGCGGGATCGCATCCAACGCCTGGCGGAGGCCCCTCTCGCCCAAGGCCGCTTTCCGGTCGACGCGGCCGACCCGCTCGACGCGCACACCCTGGAGGAGAAACTCGCTCTGGTCCTGTCGGTCGAAGAGAAGCTCCGGTCGGCATCCCCGAAGGTCGTCTCCTCGACGACATCGTACGACGAGATCCAGGATGAGAAGATCCTCGTCACGAGCGACGGCGCGTCGGCCCACCTCTTCGACTCCAAGCCGAGTTTCCGCGTGATCGCCGTCGCCCGGGAGGCGGCGAGTCAGGCGATGGGGTATGAGACGGTCGGCGTTACCGGCGGGTGGTCCGATCTGTTTTCGAGGCGCACGGCGGACGAGCTCGTCGAGCGCGCCGTCCGCCTGGCCGTCGACCAACTGGCCGCCCCCCCGCCGGAGGGCGGCGCATCGGTCGTCGTCCTCGATCCAGAGCTGGTAGGCCTCTTGTGTCACGAGGCGATCGGACACACCGTCGAGGCGGACATCGTCCTTGGCGGTGCCGTGACGGCCGGCAAGATCGGCCAAGAGGTCGCCTCGGAGCGGGTCACGATGTGCGACAGCGGCCTCTCCCCCTACGATGCCCATGCCGTGGGCACCCTGCCCGTCGACGACGAAGGCGTGGTCGCCGGGCGAACGGTGATCATCGAGCGCGGCATCCTCCGCTCCTACCTGCACAACCGCGAGACCGCGGCGCGCTACGGCGTCGCTCCAACCGGCAACGCGCGGGCTTTCGTATACAGCGACAACCCCATCATCCGGATGCGGAACACGTACATCGAGCCGGGCGAGGACGACGTCGCGGCAGTCTTCGCCGGGGTTCGCCGCGGCTTCTACCTGAAGGGATTCGGCATGAGCGGCGAGGCCGACTCGAGCGCCGAGTTCATGTTCGGCGTCCGTGAGGCGCGACGGATCACGGACGGCCGGATCGGGGAACTCGTGCGGGGGGTCACGATTTCCGGGAACGCGTTCGACGTGCTCCGGTCCGTCGACGCCGTCGGAAACGACTTTGCGTGGGAGAAGGGGGCGGGCTCGTGCGGGAAGGGACAGCCTGCCAAGGTGGACGCCGGAGGTCCGCACATCCGCTGCACGGTCACGATCGGGGGGCGGCAGGAATGAAGGACACGTTGATCGAGCGCTGCGAAGCCGGTGTCGCGGCGCTGCTTCGCCTCGGCGCCACAGACGCCGAGATCTACGGGCAGTCGGCCCGGACGATGTCGGCCACGATCGAGAAGCACGACCTCCAGATGGCTAGGATGCAGGAGGAGACGGCCTTTGGCATTCGGGCCCTCGTCGGAGATCGCATCGGATTCGCCAGCACGAACGACATCGAGGACCTCCAACGGGCCTGCCGCGAGGCGGTGACGCTTGCCAAGGCGTCGCCCGGAGATCCCCACAACGCCTTGCCCGAGGGAACTCCGGTCGTCCCGGTCGAGAAGCTCTATGACCCGGAGTCGGAGCGGTTCACGGCCGACCGCGTTGTGGAACGGGCGATCGAGATGCTCTGCATCGCGGAAGCGATCGATCGCCGCGTCATCCTCGGCGACGGCGAGTTCGTCGCCAAGCGGGGCGAGCGAGCCGTCGCCAACAGCCGCGGGGTGGCCGCCGCCGAACGAAGCAGCCTCTTTCTGTACTCCGCCCTCGCGACGGCTAAGGACGGGGACCGCGTCTCGAACATGGACTACCAGTTTGGAGCCACCCGGAGCGTCGCCGGGATCGATGTTGAGCCGATCGTCCGCCGCGCAAGCCGGAATGCCCTCGACTCGCTCGGGGCCGAGCCCGGCCGCTCGTCATTCCGCGGACCTGTGCTCCTATCGCCTCAGGCGGTCGAACCGCTCCTCATCGCGCTCCTCTTGTACCAGACCAACGCGCGCAACGTCTTGCGACGGCAGAGCCGCTGGGGAGACGCCGTCGGCCACAGGGTGGCCGCGCCGGCGCTGACGGTGGTCGATGACGGCAGGCTTCCCGGCGGTGTGGCCACCTCGGCGTTCGACCGCGAGGGAGTGCCCCACGCGCCCATCACCGTCATCGAGCAGGGAACGCTCGCCGTTCTCCTCCATAACTCGTACTCCGCTAGGGCTCTCGCGCAACCGAACACGGCGCACGCCGCCGGATCGGCTCAATCCGTGCCGGGAATCGGGCCGACGAACCTCACGATCCTCCCAGGAACCGCTTCCAAGGAGTCACTCCTCTCGGAGATGCGGCGTGGCCTCCTCGTCACCCGGTTCTCCGGCAACCTCGACCCCGTCTCCGGCGATTTCTCCGGCGTCGCCAAGGGCGCTCACCTCGTCGAGAACGGAAGGGTCACGCACGCCGTGAGCGGAACGCTGATCGCCGGCAACGCGTTCGAGTGCCTGGAGAACCTCTCCGGGATCTCGTGCGAACAGGAAGCCGTGCTCAACCTCACGCTGCCGTACGTGCGGGTCGAAGGTGTGTCGGTGACGGGGCGCTGACCTAGATCGCGACCCCGGCGCTCCCCGGCTCCGCGGGCGTCGGCACGGTGAACCCCGCCTCCATGCGGGAAACGCCCGCCGACACTCGCGACGGGACGGAGCCGGCACCGGTCTCGAAGAAGAGCGCCGCCCATTGCGGAGCCTCCCCGAGGACGACGCCGTGCACGACGGTTCCGTCGCCACTCGGCTCGTAGACGAACGTCATTCGGGTCTGTCCGGCCGTCGTCTCGACGGCAGAGGACTCGAGGGTCGGCCGCGTACACGACGGGCATGGGTCGATCGCCAACCACGCGTCGGCCAAGGCCTCCTCCGCGCTCGTTCCGGAGGCGACGACGACCCATCCCCCAACCGCGCCGACCGGCGAGGCGATCTCCGCCCCGTAGTCGGTTTCGAGGACGCTCCACCCGGCCGGAACGGGGAGTCCAAAGGCCCCGCTCGTGCTCTCGAACCTCCGGTCCGCGGACAAAAGCCCATAGTCGGGTGTTCGATCGGGCACGTACGCCACGGCGTACGCGACCAGGATGATGACCACCCAGATTCCGGCGAGCAACACCGCATTCCGCATTGCCGCACCTCCTCGAAGACGTCGCCCTACGAATGTTCACCATTCTAGGGCCGCCACGCCGGCCCGCCAACTCGCGCCTGACGCGCCCTCGCGACCTCGAGCAAGATCTCATCGCCCGTTTGCCTCGTCCCGGCGCGCTGCCTACAATCGAAACTGGGTGAGCGAGATGAAACGGGTGCCGGATCTCCTGACGTTGTCGCGCGGGGTCATCGCCGCGGCCATCTTCTCGCTGGGCTTCGTGGGCCGCAGCGCGCTCGAAGCCGTCGTCCTCCTCACCATGATCGGTTGGACCACAGATATCTTCGACGGGCGTCTGGCCCGGAAATACGGGAAGCCGCCGACGTGGGTGGGCGAGCGCGAGTTCACCTTCGACATGATGATGGTGTTCTCCGCGCTCTGCTTCCTCGTCATGGTCGGTCTGATCCCCCTTCTCCCCGCGCTCCTCTACGTCGCGGTCGCCGCCGCCTGCATCGCCTACTTCCGCTCGAAGTCCGTGACGATGTCGTTCGCCTTCCCCCTCGTCGCTCTACCCCTCATCGTCGCCGCCTGGGAAGCGCCCCGCGCCGCGCTCATCTACCTCGCGTGGATCGTGGCCGCGCTGATGCTCGATTGGGGACGGTTCAAGGGCGTCGTCAGCGAATTCATCGGCAACGCGAGAAGGCTGGGGAAGCGCTAGAGCAGACGGTCGTTCCGAGGGCGCCCGAGGTGGTCGTAGGCTCGGTCCGTGGCGACCCGCCCCTGCGGAGTGCGCTGCAGGAACCCCTCTTGAAGCAGGAACGGCTCGACGACATCGGTGATCGTGTCCTTCTCCTCCGACAAGCACGCCGCCAAGGTATCCAATCCCACCGGACCGCCGGCGAATTTGTCGATCAGCGCTCGCAGCACGGCGCGGTCTAACTCGTCCAGCCCGGCCTCATCGATCTGCAGAAGGGTCAGCGCCAAGCGGGCGATTTCCCGATCGATCCGCCCCTGCCCCTTCACTTCGGCGTAGTCCCTCGTTCGGCGCAGCAGGCGGTTCGCGATGCGGGGGGTTCCCCGCGCCCGCTTCGCCAGCTCCGCGGCTCCCTCCGCCGTCACCGTGATGCCGAGCAGTTCGCCGGAGCGGATCACGATTCTCGTCAGCTCGGCCACGGCGTAGAACCCCAGCCGGAACGACACCTCGAACCGATCGCGCATCGGCGCCGACAGCAGCCCGGCGCGCGTCGTGGCGCCGATCAGAGTGAACGCGGGCAGATCGATCCGAAGCGACTGCGCGTTCGGACCCTCTCCGAGGATGATGTCGATCTTCCCGTCCTCCATCGCGGGGTACAGGATCTCCTCGACGTTCCGCCGCAGCCTGTGAATCTCGTCGATGAAGAACACGTCTCCGGGGTGGAGGTTCGTCAGAATGGCGGCGAGGTCGCCGGCTTTTTCGATCGCCGGTCCCGAACTGACTCGGAATCCGACCCCCATCTCCGCCGCGATGATCTGGGCGAGCGTCGTCTTGCCGAGACCCGGGGGGCCGTTCAGCAGCACGTGGTCGAGCCGCTCGCCGCGCGCCTTGGCCGCGGAAATGTAGATCCGCAGCTTCTCCTTGACCTCATCCTGCCCGACGAACTCGGCGATCGACTTCGGGCGAAGGGAGCCCAGAGCGGCCTCTTCCTCGGGTTCCGTCGCAGCGATCCGCTCCGTTCTCATCGCAACGCGATTCTACGGCGCGCCCTCCGCGCCCTTCAACTCCCCCTGCATCCCCGCCCCGGCAGCGTTACCATCGAATGAGGGGGGGCGACGCGTGAAACAGACGGCTGTGGCCATCGGTACGTTCGACGGCGTCCACCGCGGACACCAGCGCATCCTTGCCGAGACGAGGAACCTCGCTGCCGCCCGCGGGCTGGAGAGCGTGGCTTATACGTTCGACGGCCCTCCGCGTTCGTTCGCCGGCCCAGAGCCGGTATCCCTCCTCCTCCCTCCGGACGCGAAGCGAGCGCTCCTCGAATCGTGGGTCGATCGGGTCGAGTGCGCGTCGTTTCCTTCGGTACGCGATCTCGAGCCCGCCGCTTTCGTGGACCAAGTCCTCGTGGAGCACCTGGCGAGCCGCCTCGTGGTGGTCGGAGCGTCCTTCCGGTTCGGACGCGATCGAAGCGGAGACGCGACATGGCTCGGCACGTTCGCCGCGGGTCGCGGGGTGGACGTGCGTGTTCTCCCTCCCCTCTACGTCGCAGGCGCGCCGGTGAGCAGCACGCGGATCCGTGAGTTCCTCCGCGCTGGAGACGTCGAGGCGGCGGCCGAGCTTCTCGGCCGTCCTCCGATCCTTCTCGGCGTCGTCGAGGCCGGAGACAGAATCGGTCGAACTCTGGGGTTTCCCACCGCCAACTTGAGGATGGATCCGCGGGTCCTTGTTCCCGGCGCGGGGATCTACCTCGCGCACGCGTTCCGCGCGGGCGCGGCGTCTCACGCCCTCGTCTATGTGGGAACACGTCCGACGCTGTTGGCGTCCGTACTCCGCTGCGAGGTGCATCTCCTCACGCCCCCGGAGGGCGACCTCCACGGCACCGCCCTCGAGGTGCGCCTGCTCCGCAGACTGCGCGATGACCGCCGATTCCCCGACCTCGACGCATTGCGACACCAGATGGCGGAGGACCTTGACCAGGCCCGCATGCTCGCGGTCTCCTTTCCGCTTCCGCCTCGGCCCCCGGCCGGTTGAAACCGCGATCCTCGTCTCCTACCATTGACGACAGCATGATCACGCTCGGATTGGATACGTCCGAGGCTCTCGGCGGCGTGGCGCTGCTCGGCCCCGGAGGGCTCTGCTCCGAGCGGTCGCTCGATGAGCCTGTCCGCTACGCCGAACGCCTGTTGTCGGTGGTGCGCGAGCTGTTGGACGAGTCCCGACGCGCGGTCGGCGAGATCGGAACCGTCAGCGTCAACCTCGGCCCCGGGTCGTTCACCGGTTTGCGCATCGGCTTGGCGACGGCGAAGGGGATCTGTCAGGCGCTCCGGATCCCCCTGTCGGGCGTCGACGGGAGCTTCGTGTACCGCTCGCTCGCGGCGAGTGCGTCGCGAGTCTGCGTCGTGATTCCGAGCCGACGCGACTTGGTCTACGTGCGTTGGTTCGTCGGCGTACGGCCGAGAGGGCCGACCGTCGTCCTGCGAGAGCGTGACCTTGATGAGAAGCTGCGGCAAGAGCCGCGGGAGTTGACCCTGGTCGGAAGCGGAGCCGCGGCCGCCTACGAGAGGATGTCCCAGCACGGCGGCGTCCGCCTGGGACAACCGGAGGCCCTTCGCCCGTCCGCCGCGACGGTGGGAAGGCTGGGGATGCCAGGGGCGGGCGACGGCGTGTATCGGCTCGAGCCGATCTACGTCGAGTCCATGCCCGTAGAGACAAGTCGAGAGAGGTGAAGGGATATGTCGAGAGTCTGCGAGATCTGCGGGAAGCGACCGCAGGTGGGCAACGAAGTAAGTCACTCCATGCGGCATACGCGCCGGGTTCAGGCGCCGAACCTGCAGCGGGTGCACGCCGTCGTGGACGGGAAGAAGGCGTGGATTCGCGCCTGCACGCGCTGCATCAAGTCCGGACGCGTCGTGAAGGCGATGTAGTCACGCTCCATGACCCAACCGATTCCGCTTGGGGACCCCGCCATGGATCGCGAGCCGGAGACCGCCCGCGGAGAAGTGATCTCGGTCGACGAGGAGGGCATTCGGGTCCGGCTGGACTCGGACGAGGTCGTTCTTGCCTCCGGCGATGCGTCGTCCGTGCGTGAGGGCGATCGAGGCCTGTTCCTCCTCGACTCGGCCCCATCCGACGGCGTCCGCCGCGCCTCCTGGATCTCTCGCGAGCCCTCGGATGAGCCCACCTCGTTCGACGCCGAGTTCGACGAGCTCCAGGGCGCGCTTCGACACCACCGCCCGGCGCCGCGCCGGGCGGAAGAGGCCGCCCCATCCCATACTCTGGATGAGGAGCGCATCGAGGCCTGGTCCAAGCGCGTCACCACGGCCCTCAGCCAACTCCGCAAGCGCCGCGCCAAACGCCTGAGCGAACCCACCAACGACGCCACCTGAAGGGAGGTCCGAATGCCGCGCGGAACCATCGTGGTCGACACGGAACGCTGCAAGGGATGTGGTCTGTGTGTTGCGGCCTGTCCCCAGAAGGTTCTCGCCTTCTCCGGCTCGCTGAACGCAAGCGGTTACAACGTGGTCTGCATGGAGAAGCCCGATGCCTGCGTCGGGTGCGCGTTCTGCGCCCTGACCTGCCCCGACCTTGCGATCACCGTGTATCGCGAGAAGAAGAGCGACTGAGGAGGGAGGCGAAATGGCGGAACGACAGCTGCTACGAGGGAACGAAGTGATCGCCGAGGCGGCCATCCGAGCGGGCTGCGAGTGCTACTTCGCGTACCCCATCACCCCCCAGGCCGAGTTGCTCGAACACATGGCCCGCAACATGCCGCGGCTGGGACGCACGTTCATCCAGGCCGAGAGCGAGATCGCGGCGATCAGCATGGTGTACGGCGCGGCGGCCGCCGGAGTGCGCACGCTGACGTCGTCCTCGTCCCCGGGAATCAGCCTCAAGCAGGAAGGGATCTCCTACCTCGCCGGCTCGAGCCTTCCCGCGGTCATCGTCAACGTCGTCCGGGGCGGGC
>JAQTVA010000053.1 GCA_028707055.1 Candidatus Bipolaricaulis sp.
CTTACCGCGGCTGCTGGCACAGAGTTAGCCGATGCTTATTCCTGGAGTACCGTCATCGGGCGGGCATTTCCTCCCGTCCTTATTCTTTCCCCAGAAAAGAGGTTTACAACCCGAAGGCCTTCATCCCTCACGCGGTGTCGCTGGCTCCAACTTTCGTTGATTGGCCAAGATTCCCCACTGCTGCCTCCCGTAGGAGTCTGGGCCGTATCTCAGTCCCAATGTGGCTGGCCGTCCTCTCAGACCAGCTACCCATCACAGCCTTGGTGGGCCATTACCTCACCAACTAGCTAATAGGACGCAGCCCCATCCCCTTGCGGCGGCAGGACCGCCTTTGGAAAGGAACCCATCGGTTCCAGACAATATCGGGTATTAGCCGCCCTTTCGGGTGGTTGTCCCCGTCAAGAGGGTAGGTTAGCCACGTGTTACTCACCCGTCCGCCGCTCCGTCACCAATCTTCGTTCCCGAAAGAACTCCGTTCGGCTCGATCGCACGACTTACATGTGTTAGGCGCACCGCTAGCGTTCATCCTGAGCTGGGATCAAACTCTCTTGGTTTAATCTTCTGATTCGAGTTGATCTCTAGGTGATCAGGGTGTTCTTGCGAACACGTTCCCACGCTATCCACTTTTCAAGGACCAACAGCAGCGGGAAGTATACCGGTGCCCCGTGGGGCTGTCAAGGAGACCTTGCGAGCGGCCGGTTGTCCGTTCCCAACAGGATTCCTTGACTGGGGTTCCCGCGCGCCGCGAGTATACTCTCTCCCATGCTCGAACCACAGAAGGCCAAGCCGCGAATCAGCGTTCTTGCAGGAGGGGACTCGCCCGAGCGCGACGTTTCTCTGATCTCGGGGGAGACCGTCCACCGGGCGTTGCTCGATCGCGGACACCATGCTCAACTCCTTGTGATCGATTCGCTCGACGACCTCGTTCCCGGGCTTGCCGGCGCGGACGTCGCCTTCCTCTGTCTGCACGGCGGAGCGGGCGAAGATGGTACGGTGCAGCTCCTTCTCGAAGTCCTGGGGATCCCGTACACCGGACCCGGCCCTTTGGCCTGCCACCGTGCGATGGACAAGCTCTCCGCGCGCCGCTGCTTCGCGCAGCGCCGAATTCCGATCCCGATGGGCTTCGCGATCGATGCCGCAACGCCCGAGCGCGGTATCGATCAGGCGATTGCCGCCCTCGCGTTCCCCGTCGTCATCAAGCCGGCGAACCTCGGTTCGAGCGTCGGCGTCGTCGTCGTCCACAGCGCCGAGGATCTCCGGAAGAGGGTCCCCGACCACATCACGAAGTTCGGCTCGCTCCTTGTGGAGGAGTTCATTCCGGGGCGCGAGTTCACGGTTGGCATCCTCGAGGTCGGCGGGACGCCGACTCCGTTGCCGGTCGTCGAGGTGATCCACTCGAGCCCGCTCTTCGACCACGACGCCAAGGAGACGAAGGCCGGCTGCACGTTTGCCTGTCCCGCCAGCATCCCCGAGGCTCTGGCAAGAAAGGCCCACGACCTGGCGCTGCGGGCCCACGAGGCCCTGGGCTGCTCCGGATACTCGCGCACCGACATGCGGCTCGACGAGGATGGGGAGCTCCGCATCCTCGAGCTGAACGCCCTTCCGGGCATGACCCCGGGAAGCGATCTCCCACGCGCCGCGGCGGCGGGTGGCTATGACTACCCCGCGCTCGTCGAGGCGATGCTCGCCACGGCACGATGCGGCGCCGACCGTCCGTGGACGGGCACGCGCATCGCCGACGAAGAGGAGGAGGACGCAGCATGAAGATCACCTGGATCGGCCACTCCTGTTTCCAGATCGCGACAGACGTGGGCACGGTCGTCACGGACCCGTTCGCGAAGGAGGTCCCGTACAAGTTCCCACAACTCTCGGCGGACATCGTCGCCGTGAGCCACGGGCACCACGATCACAACGCGGTCGATCGCGTCGGAGGACACCCGAAGGTCGTCCAGACGGAGGGAACGCACAGCGTCGCGAAGGGGCTTCGGATCACGGGCATCCCTTCGCTGCACGACGATGCCGGGGGAACCCGGCGAGGGAAGAACCTCATCTTCGTGATCGAGGCCGAACAGATGGTACTCGCCCACCTCGGCGACCTGGGAGTCCCTCTCACACCCGAGCAGCGCGACGCGCTCCTCCGAGTCGATGTGCTCTTTGCCCCCGTCGGCGGCTATTACACGATCGACGCCGCGACGGCGGCGGCCCTCGTCCGCTCCCTTCCCAGCGTGCGCGTCGTCTGCCCGATGCACTACCGTACGGATCGGAATCCTGATTGGCCGATTGCGCCGGTGGACGACTTCCTGCGAACCATGGACAATGTCCGTCACATCGGAAGCTCGAGCGTCATCCTCACCAGGGAGACGCTGCCCGAAGCTTTGGAGGTGTGGGTTCTCGACCATGCTTAGCATTTCCGACCGCGTGAAGTCCCTCAAGGGATCTCCGATCCGACGGCTCACCCCGTTCGCCACCGCTGCGAAGAAGCGCGGGATCCACGTGTATCACCTGAACATCGGTCAGCCGGATATCCCAACGCCGGCCTCCTTCATGGAAGGGGTTCGCAACGCGAAGATCGATGTTCTCTCCTACAGCCCCGCGATGGGGATTGCGGAGACGATCGACGCGATGGTGGGGTACTACGCCGAGCTCGGCATCTCCCTGACCCGCGACGACGTCATCGTGACGATCGGCGGCAGCGAGGCGTTCTGTTTCGCGTTGCAGGCCACGTGCAACCCCGGCGACGAGGTCTTGATCCCCGAGCCGTTCTACCCGAACTACATGGGCCACTCCATCATGAACGGCAACCGAGTCGTGCCGATTCGCACCAGGATCGAGGATGGCTTCCATCTCCCACCGATGAACGAGATCGAGCGTCTGATCACGCCGAAGACGAAGGCCATCCTCTTCTCGAACCCGTCCAACCCAACCGGCGTCGGGTACACCCACGCCGAGATCGAGGGCCTCGTCAAGCTCGCGCTCAAGCACGGCCTGTACGTCATCTCGGACGAGCCATACCGCGAGCTCATGTACGAGGGCGAGGCGACGAGCATCATGTCGTTCCCCGAGGCGTCTCAACACGCCATCCTCGTCGACTCGATCTCGAAGCGGCTGTCGGCATGCGGAGCCCGCATCGGCTGCCTCGCGACGCGAAACAAGGACGTCCACGCGGCCGTGAACAAGCTCTGCCAGATCCGACTGTCGCCCCCGACGTTCGAGCAACTCGGCCTGGTCGCATTTCTCAAGGACAAGAACCACAAACGGGACATCGCCGGCATCGTGCGCAAGTTCCATGCGCGACGCGACACCCTGTTCGACGCGCTGCAGACCATCCCGGGCGTCGTCTGCAGAAAGCCAGAGGGGGCCTTCTACATCTTCGTCCAGTTCCCGCAGATCGACGATTCCGAGGCGTTCGCCAAGTACCTCTTGACCGACTTCGAGACGGGTGGAGAGACGGTCATGGTCGCCCCCGGCGCCGATTTCTACGCGACGCCGGGTCGAGGGACGAACGAGGTGCGCGTCGCCTACGTCCTCGAGGAGCCGAAGCTGGTCCGCGCGGTCGAAGTTCTCAAGGCCGGCCTGGCGACCTACGTCGAGGAAAAGGCGGGGGTCGCGGCGCGATGAAACAGCTTATGGCAGCGGCCTTATCGCGAGCGCGATGACACAGCTCATGGCAGCGACCTTTTCGCGGGCGCGATGACGGACCGGCACCTCGCGCCTGCCGCGCCCCGATGAAGGAACGACTCGACAAGGTCATCAAGCAGCGCCGACTGATTCGGAGCCGTTCGCGCGCTCAGCGCATGATCGAGGCGGGCCGAGTCAAGGTGAACGGCCAGATCGTCAACCGGCCCGGGCATCCGATCGACGCCGAAGCGGAGATCGAGATCCTCGGGTACGAGGTCTACGTCAGCCGCGGTGGGGAGAAGCTGGAGGCCGCGCTCGAGCAGTTCCGCGTCGATCCGAAGGGGCTCACGTGTCTCGACGTCGGCGCCTCGACGGGCGGGTTCACCGATTGCCTCCTCCAACACGGAGCGGCGAAGGTCTACGCGATCGACGTCGGCCACGACCAGCTCCACCCCAAGCTGCGAAGCGACCCGCGCGTTGTCGCCCGCGAGGGGTTGAACGCTCGCTACCTCGAGCCGAAGGACATCGGTGAGTCCATCGATCTCGTCGTCGTCGACGTCTCGTTCATCCCGCTGCGACTCATCCTTCCTCCGCTCGTCGACATCCTCGCGACGGGCGGCGATCTCATCGCCCTCGTCAAGCCGCAGTTCGAGGTGGGGAAGGACGCACTCCCCGCCGACGGCGTCGTGAAGGACGCCGCGCTCCAGGCGCGGGCGCTCCAGGACGTCACGCGGTTCATCGACAACGAGACCCGATGGCGCGTGGTCGACGACATGCTCTCTCCCCTCGAAGGAGAGAAGGGCAACGTCGAGTTCTTCGTGCACGCGCGGTAGGACGGGGTCCTACGCCTTGACGCGATACCAGTACCGGTAAACCTCCCGGAACCCGAGCTTGTCGTAGAGAGCAATCGCCGGCTCGTTCGTCAGCATCACCTGCAGGTATGCCTTCTCGGCGCCTGCCGCGCGTCCCCAGGCAAGGAGCCCGTGCATCAGACGCTCGCCGTGACCCTGACGTCGCTCGTCTTCGTCGACGATCACGTCGAAGAGGCCGAGCCGGCCATCCTGCACAACGCCCAGTCCACAGGCCACGACCCGGCCGTTCTTGCGGATCGTCGCGTAGCCGACCGGAGACGCGATCCGGGACAGCATGCAGTCGTGAAGCGCCCGCCGCTCTGCCGGCACGTCCTTCATTCGATGGAACGCCTCCCGCCACGCCGCCGTCTGCGCCCACGCGGCCTCGACCGCCACGTCGGAGCGTTCCGGCGGACCGATGTCGGCAACCCGGACGCTCGTGCCCGCCTCCCAGGCATAGCCGCGGGCCGCGAGCGCCGCATCCAGGTCAGCCGGCTGACTTGCCTCGGTCATCTTGAACGTCGGGGGCAGGTCCCGCGCTTGATACAGCTGCTCGACCTCCACGATCTTCTCGAGGAGGTCGCGGCGCCCCTCGTCCAACGGGTGCACGGAGTTCGCTCGGCGCGTGTACCCCTCGGAGAAGCGGAGGATCCAGCCATCACTGTCCAGCGATTCAAGGGCCGGCCAGGCGCTCATTGCCCGGTATTCGAGGTCGCGTATCTCGGCCATCCTAGCCACGATCTGCGCCAGAACATGCGACAGCGCGGGGCGTCGGCGTGATCTGCCGGAGCTCGCACGGCAGGCTGGGTATCGCCGGCTCTCCTATCCGCGCGAGGCGGACGACGGCGAGCTTGGACGCCCGTAACTCTGAGACGTGTGGATCCTCGAGCTCTGGTCCGGCGCGGTCCGCAAGCGCAGCGCCCCCGAGCCAATGCGTGACCCCGTCGGGCAGGGGTTCTCCGAGTTCGCGCACGACTCAGACTCCCTCGGTGTTCGCCGTTTTCACGCGTCCTACGGCGGCGAGATACACGACGTACTCGTCCACGCCGTCCACGCCGCAGAAGCGGTCTGCCCCCTCTTGCCAGTACCCGCCGAGGGTGCACACCCCGCAGCCGATCGCTTCCGCAGCGAGGTAGAGGTTCTGAGCGATGTGCCCGGCATCGAGAAGCATCGACTTGTGGGACATCGTGTGGTAGCGCCACTCGCCGCGATACGGGACGCAGCTCCATAGGAAGAAGACGGGCGCGTCAGCGGCCCACTCCTCACGGTCCGTCAGGACGAACAGCTCCTCGCGCAGGCTGGGACGGTCATCGAGGAAGAGAAGTTCGTGCGTCAATGGCAAGTACCGGTAGAGGCCCGGCTCGATTCCCTCCACGCGCGCCAAGCGGAGATGCGTCTCGTAGGGATGGCGTGCCCCGGCCGACGGCACGGTGCGGCGACTCGACGTCTTGTCGGCGTTCACGGCCCGCACTGCCTGCGTGGCCCAGAGGAGGAACGAGAGCTGGTCTCGGGAGAGGGGCTGGTCCGCGTAGATGCGACGGCTCACCCGCTCTCCGATCACATCCATCACGTGCGCCTTCGCGACGACGGCGCGCGACGGCGACGGCAGGGCGACGATTCGTGCCCCTTCCTTGTCGTATGGCTTCTCCACGGGAGGTGCCGCAAGGCCCTTCCGCTGGTCCGAATGAAGCTCGGGATTGCGCGGATCGTCCCCGAACGCCATCGGGTAGCCCTTCATCGACTCTCGCCCGCTCTCGATCGTACGCATGATCCCGCTTCTCCTCTCTTGCCGTGGGAGCAGAAAGCCAAGCGGGGCGAAGTATACGGCGGGCTTCGCCTCAGCCGCCACGACGTGCCGGCCGCTCTATGTCACCTAACAGGTCTCTGTAGACACGGGCCGTCTGCTCGGCGAAGTCGACAAGGGTGAGCCGAAGCGCCGGCGGATCAAGAACCTCCACGCTGGCTCCGAAGGCCAGGAGGTAGGAGCGCGCCTCCTGCACCGTGGCGAAGCGCATGCGCACGCCGCAGGGCCGGAGCGCGTCCAGCGGATGATCTGCTTCCGGACAGAGCTCGAGACGCAGCCCCGTCGACCTCTCCAGTTCGCCCAGAGCCGCTGACGACACGCGGACCGTCACGGCAACCCAGGGTTCGCCGGATTCCTGTCTGTGGCACCACTCCGCCCAGAACGCGGACAAGTTGAAGTCGACCGGGCGTGCGAACACGTCCCGCGATAGCGTGGCCTCCAGGACACGCGTCACGCGGTCCACGCGGAGCCTTCCGTCTTCGCCCGCCCAGACCACATACCACGTGGTCGCCTTCGCTACAAGACCGTACGGCGCGATCCGGCGCGCGGACTTCACGCCTCCCGCGCGCAGGAACGTCCCTCTCACCCAACGATCCTCGAGCACCGCACGATGGAGCGTTGCGAGGTGAGGCACAGCTTCCGAAGGGGCCGACCAGGGAACCGAATCAAGGTGGATGCGCTGCCGCATCCGCGACTCGACGGCGCTGCGCCCTGGAGGAAGCGCCGAAGCCAGCTTCCCGAGTGCGCCCTGAAGGTCCGAGCCGATACCGAGCTCGACAAGCGGCGCGGGGATACCGGTCGAGAAGAGCGCGGAAAGCTCGTCCTGAGTGAGGTGGAGCAGGCGGTTCCGGAAGTCATCGTCGAGCCAACAGCCGCCACCTGGGCCGGCCACGGAGTTCACCGGGAACCCGGCCACGCGGAGGGCGAAGAGGTCACGAAGGACGGTGCGACGCGAGACCTCGAGCTCGCGGGCCAGGTGGTCCGTGGTCAGGCGTCCCCGTGACTCGAGAAGGGCCACCAGCAAGAGCAGTCGGTCCGCGCGCATAGAGCCTCCAGATCGTCATGATACATCGGTGACACAAGATGTCACTGTCTGCCGGCAGACTACTCCTCGTCCGACAGGCGGGCGTGATGGTCACGCCCGCCGGCACCGGGCAAGGAGGATTTCATGGCTGTCAAGGAAGTACGAATCGTCGACCTGCCGCCGATGCGCGTCGCAAGCTCGCTCGGGTTCGGCAAGGAGCCTGAGGACCAGGCGTGGAAACAGATGCATGCACTCGCTGCATCCGCGGGCATCCGGCTCGGGGAGAAGGGCGGCCAGACGTACGGATTCAACAATCCCGATCCCGCTCCGGGGAGCAAAGACTACGGCTACGAGATCTGGCTTCCCTTGGGAGCGGACGTCGAAGCGAAGCCGCCCATCCAGATCAAGCAGGCGCCGGGGGGCAAGTACGCGGTGGCGCCGTGTACCGGACTCTCGAACGTCAGCCGCGTCTGGAAAGAGCTTGATGCCTGGCTCGAGGACAGCCCATACACCTGCCCACCGAACGGAGGCCAGTGGCTCGAAGCGATCCGGAACCCCTTGGAGCCCGATCCGGGCAAGTGGGTATTCGACCTCTATCTACCGATCGCCGTCTGATCTCGGTCCGGCCGGCGGGCGTGATGGTCACGCCCGCCGGCACCGGGCAAGGAGGATTTCATGGCTGTCAAGGAAGTACGAATCGTCGACCTGCCGCCGATGCGCGTCGCAAGCTCGCTCGGGTTCGGCAAGGAACCAGAGGACCAGGCGTGGAAACAGATGCAGGCATTCGCTGCATCCGCGGGCATCCGGCTCGGGGAGAAGGGCGGCCAGACGTACGGATTCAACAATCCCGACCCCGCTCCGGGGAGCGAGAACTACGGCTACGAGCTTTGGCTTCCCGTGGGAGCGGACGTCGAAGCGAAGCCGCCCATCCAGATCAAGCAGGCGCCGGGGGGCAAGTACGCGGTGACCCGGTTCACGGGACTCTCGAACATCGGCCGCGTCTGGAAAGAGCTTGCTGCCTGGTTCGAGGACAGCCCGTACTCGTGCCCGCCGAACTCCGGCCAGTGTCTTGAGGCGCTCCACAACCCGCTGGAAACGGACCCTGAGAAGTACGTGTTCGACCTCTACCTGCCGATTGCGGAGTGACCGAGCAGCAGACGAGTAACGGAGAGGAGCGTTGTGAAGGTCTACATTGCCGTCGACCTCGAGGGCGTGGCGGGCGTCGTCAGCCACAGTCAGCAGTGCCAGTGGAACGCGGGAAAAGGATGGAGGGCGAAGGCGCCGGAGACCCCCACGGGCTGGTACGCGCACTACTACGAGCAGGCGCGACGCCTGGCCACCGAGGAGCTGAACGCCGCCGTCCAGGGGGCGATTGACACAGGAGCGACCGAGGTCTGGGCCTGGAGTGGCCACGGTCCCTTTCCCGGCGCCTTCGACATCGAGCTCGTGCATCCGGAGTGCCGCGTCGTCTACGCGGGAGAGGGCGGCCCGATGGGACACGACCGTTCGTTCGACGCCCTCTTCATGATCGGGCAGCATGCGATGGCGGGAGCCCCGTACGGTCGACTGACGCATAGCTTCCACGCCGGCATCGCCGAGTTCTCGGTGAACGGGCGGCCGTGGGGCGAGACCGCGGCCACCGCGTTCGAGTTCGGCCGGTTCGGCGTGCCGTTCGCCCTCCTCTCGGGCGATCAGGCGGCGTGCGACGAAGCGAAGGCGCTCGTCCCAGACGTGGTCACCGTTCCGGTCATGCGCGGACTGACGCCAAAGCCCAACTTGCTCGAGCCCGCGGCGACCGTCTGCCTCTCGCCCCGGAAAGCCCGCGAGCGGATTCGGGAAGCGGCGGCGCAGGCCGTCAAGCGGTGTCCCGCGCTCCCGCCGTTCGTTGCCCAGCCCCCCTTCACGATGCGCACGACGTTCGAAAGCGCCGTGTTCGCCGACCACGCGATGA
>JAQTVA010000054.1 GCA_028707055.1 Candidatus Bipolaricaulis sp.
TTCGTCGACACGTCGGCCGGCAACGGCTACAACGTGAAGGCGGCGACGAATGCCGGATTCGAGCTTGGCGTCGCGACGCTGCCCGCCGGCCCGGCGAACTTCAACTCGATGATCCAGGGCACGAACCTTGCCGTGTTCGACACGCCGAACCTCACGCAGGCGCAGAAAGACGCGGCCGTCCTCTTGGCCCGCTTCCTCCTCCGCGCCGAGAACACCGTGTTCTGGGCCGAGAAGAGCGGGTATCAGCCGGTCACCAAGTCGGCGTACAACACCGAAGAGTGGCTGAACTACGTCAGCTCGCACGACTACCAGATTCCGATGTCGGAGCAGATGCTGAACGCGTTCGCGCAGATCCTCCACCCGAACTACGGCGACATGCGCAACGTCCTGTCGACCGGGTTCGAGGAGATCATGCGGTCGGTCGTCCCGCCGCTCGAAGGACTCGAGAACATGGCGGCGGAGATCGAGGCGCTCTTGGAGTAGGAGTTACCGTTGCGGAAGGGGCTCTTCAGAGCCCCTTCCGCCTCACCTTCTTTTGGGAGGAAGACGACGAGGTCGAGCGGGATGAAGAAGAGACTCGAAGCGAGGAAGAAGGGCGGTCTCCGTCCAGCGGAGAGGGCGGTCCGTCCCCTTCGGCTTCCGCGGGACCGAGAGTTCTGGCGCGAGTCGATGGCCGCCTATGGGTATCTCCTTCCCGCGTTCCTCATCCTCGGCGCGTTCGTCTTCTACCCGTTCTTCTCCGCGTTCCGACTGAGCCTGTTCAAGTGGAGCTCGCTCAAGCCACCGGGAACGTTCATCGGACTCGACAACTACCGGTACATCTTCGGCGACAAGTACTTCTGGAAGGCGATGGGACACACGTTCTACTACGTCGGGATCACCGTGCCGGTGACCCTGATCCTCGCGATCCTTGTCGCGACGCTCCTCAATAAGGGGCTTCGACTTCTCTCGTTCGCGAGGACGTCGTTCTTCCTCTCCTACATCAGTCCGATCGTCGCCATGGTCATGGTGTGGCGTTGGATGTACAACACCGACTACGGGCTGATCAACTACTTCCTGTCGCTGTTCCACGTCGACGCCGTCGCGTGGCTCAATGACCCCCGCTGGTCGCTTCCCGCCGTGATTATCCTCAGCATCTGGCACTACGTCGGGTACCAGGCCATCATCCTTTTGGCCGGGATGCAGGGCATTGAGCAGCAGTACTACGACGCGGCCAAGGTCGACGGGGCGTCGGGATTCCAGACGTGGCGTCGGGTGACGGTTCCGCTCCTCTCTCCGCAAATCTTCTTCGTCTTCGTCATCTCGCTGATCGGATCGTTCAAGGTGTTCACCGAGGTCAACGTGCTGTTCAACGGACCGGGCCCGCTCCGCAGCGCGGAGACGCTCGTCTACTACATCATCCGCTCTGCAGGCCGCATCGATAACGCGACGAACCACACGGGCCGCGCCGCGGCGGCTTCGGTCATCCTGTTCGGCATCATCTTCATCTTCACGATGATCCAGCTGACGCTGACTCAGAAGCGCGTCCACTACGACTGATGTCGCGCCGCCGCGCTCTCCTCTTCGCTCTCCTTGTTCTCGCGTCCGCCGTCGCTCCCTGCGTTGCACAGGTCTCCGATCCAGCGCAGATCCCGCTCGAGGGCCGGGTCTTCAAGATCCTCGACGGCGACACCGTGGTTCTCAGAGGTGGCGAGACGGTGCGCTACCTGAACATCGACACCCCCGAGACCGGCGACCCGTATGCGTACGACGCGGCGGCCCTCAACCGCAAGCTTGTCCGGTTCAAGGACGTCCGACTCGAGATCGACGTCAAGGAGCGCGACGCATACAACCGCCTTCTCGCCTACGTCTACGTCCGGACGGACGACGGCTGGGTGATGGTCAACCTTGAGCTGGTCCGTGCGGGACTGGCGCGCCTGCTCTTCATCCCACCGAACGGCAGGTACCGCGGCGCCTTCGAGGCGGCGCTCCTCGAGGCCATGGTTCACCGCCGCGGAATCTGGGGCTCGGTCGAAGGCGTCCTCTCCGTTACCGACGTCGAAGCGAAGCTTGTCGAGTACACGAACGAGGTGGTCACCGTGCGGATCGAGATCGCCTCCGTGTCGACCGATGAGGACGGAGTGACCCGCGTCGGCGCTGCCGGGAGCCGGTACGGATTCCACGTCGTCTTCTTTCCGCTCGTCGCGCTCCCTGCTCTTGTTCCGGGCGGCGAGGTCACCGTGACCGGCGTCCTGCAGTGCAAGCTCCGTGAAGGCCCGTACCTCGAGGTCACGAGCCTCGACCAGGTGCTGATCGGACCGCAGGTCGTCGCGCCGATGGGCTAGTTTCCCCTAAGAAGAACGGCGTGGGAGTTCCCACGCCGCACTGCGGTCCCGACGGGATTCGAACCCGTGTCTCCGGGATGAGAGCCCGACATCCTAGGCCGCTAGACGACGGGACCGAACGCAACAGCAATTATCGCCGAAACCGCTCGACGACATCAACCCGGGCGAGGGCCGGCAGCCTACTTGGCCGCGGTCCGCTTGTCGACTTCGGCCTTCGCCGCGCCGAGCGCGTCGAGCAGCTCCCCGTACAGCTCCACGGGGACGGCGATCCCCTTCCGCGTCGGAAGCCACTGACCGTCGTCCGACTCGTAGAAGTTGCGGACGTCGATGTAGTCACGATCCTTGAAATGCGACACGCGCACGTGAATCCTCCCCCCCAAGCCCTTGTCGATGACTCGAACGAGGACCTCGTCGCCCGTCTCCTGTTGCTCTGTTCGTTCCGCCATCCCGATTCCCCTCCTCTTCAAGTTCAGATATCCAACGATATCACACTCGACGACACGAGAAAAGCGAGCCTTGAGCGACAACTTTCGAGGTTCTGCTGAGGGATGTCAAGCTGGTGGGATGGGCCGCGCAAGAACGCCCGTCCAGGCACGCACGGCCGGAGAAAGCGCGCCCGCGGCGCAAGCCTGAGCCCGCCCATCTCTTGAGCGTCGCAGCGACCTCATTGTGCTCGGCTGATCTCTTGACTCCATGGCCCGTCTGCCCTATGCTGTTTCCTAGCATGACCACACGGAGAGCGATCACGAGCGAAGGTGCTGTCAGCGTCGCCCTCACGTTGGTCATTCGCGGGCTCTGCGCCCTCGGGTAGCGACAAGCGCTAACCCGGCGAGGGGCACAGAGCGGTCGACTGCAGGGTTTCCCTGCAGTCGTTTCTTTTTTCCCCCTCGTGAAGGAAGGGAGGTGGTCTCCGCAAGCAAAGGTTGGGCGTTGGAACACACCACGAAACTCAGGAGGAGTCTATGCAACGGAAAAGAAGCCTTGGGCAGCGAACCATCCTACTAGCCGCCATTCTGCTCGCCACCGCCCTTGCGGCAGCCGGCGAGGACACCCTCAAGATCGGAATCCTCACCTCCCTCACGGGGGCGCTTGCGCCGTACGGCCCCCCCATCGCCAACGGCGCGCTCCTCGCCATTCAGCAGATCAACGCCGCGGGGGGAATCCTCGGGAAGTCTCTTCAGCTTGTCATTGCCGACGACGGGACCTCGCCCGACGTCGGTCGTAGCGCAGCAAGCAAGCTGGTTGAGATCGACGGCGTCTCCGCAATCATCGGAGCTCTCAGCAGCGGAGTGACGCTGGCCGTGTCGAGCGTCACCATCCCCGCCGAGGTCGTTCTCATCTCACCCGCCTCCACGGCGCCCTCGATCCCTGCGCTGAACGACAACGACTTCGTCTTCCGAACCGTCGTCTCGGACGAGGTTCAGGGCGTTGTGATGGCGCGCCTTGCGCTGCTCTTGGGGCACCGGACCGCTTCGATCCTCTTCGTCAACAACGACTACGGCAAGGGGCTCGCGGACACCTTCAAGGCGACGTTCGAGGCCCTGGGAGGTCAGGTGATCAAAGCCTCTCCCTATGAGGAGAACAAGCCGTCGTACCGCGGCGAGGTCGAATCGCTGCTCATGGGATCTCCTGACGTCTTCGTGGTGATTGGCTACCCGGTCGACGGGAACAAGCAGGTGGTCGAGGCCATCGAGGCAGGGTACCAAGGGAAGTTCCTGTTCTCCGACGGGATGAAGGGAGAAGGCGTTGCCCCGGGACCGGCATGCGCCTCCGCGGCGGAGCCCGGCCCGATTGAAGGTGCCTACGGCACGGTGGCTGCGTCGGGGTTCCGCGCGGCGCAGTTCGACGCCGATTTCGCCACGGCCTTCGGGCCGAGCACGGTCCCGTACAACTACAACGCCTATGACGCCGCGATGCTGATTGCGCTGGCGATGCTTCGCGCAGGCGAGACCAGCGGTCCTGCGATCCGGGACAGCCTGCGCGCTGTGGCGAACCCTCCGGGCGAGCCCATCTACTACGGCGAGTGGGCCAAGGCGGTTGCGCTCCTGAAGGCGGGAAAGGACATCGACTACCAGGGCGTGTCCGGCCTGGTGGACTTCAAGGACAGCGGCGACGTGGCCGGCGGCATCCTGATCTGGATGATTCAGGATTGCCAAGTCCAGGAGGTGATGGAGGCAGCGGGATAACCCCTGGAGACTCGGGGAGGATCCGCACGGACGGCCCCGCGTGGGAGAAAACGGGGGAGACGCATGGCGTCTCCCCCGCTTCCCAGATCACGAATGGCTCGGGCGCTTGCCCCTGCTCTCCGGCAGGATTCCCTTGGGACGCCAGAGGATAGCCGTCTCGAGCAGCAGGGCGATCGCGAGGACACGCAGCGCGGCGACCTGCGTGGCGGTGAACGGGAGGTATCCGGTGAGAAAGTCGGTTGCCGCCCAGATTCCCCACACGACGACGGCTCCGAGAATCGCGCCCTTGTGGTTACCCGACCCGCCCACCATGAGCATCACCCAGACGAGGAAGGTCCCGTACAGGGGTTCGAACGAGGCGGGAGAGATGAAGCGCGCCGAGTGGGCGTACAGCGCCCCGGCGATTCCCATCACCATGGCTCCCACGACGAGGGCTTGAAGCTTGAACGCGAAGACGTTCTTGCCTGTCATGGCGGCGGCGACTTCATCCTCGCGGATGGCCCTCAAGGCTCGGCCCCAGGGAGATCGGGAGAGCCGCCGCAAGACCCGGTAGAGGATGACAACGATCACGATGACGAGCAGAAGGTAGAACCCGTTGTACGCTCGGCTGACCAGAGCCTGCTGCCACGGCCGAAGGTCCGGATGGGCACGGAGGTACCCCGAGGTCAGTCGGTGGATCGCCTCGTACAGCGGGGAGGGGATCTGCTGTAGCCCCCACACACCGTTCGTGAGCCACGCCTCGTTCTTCAGCATCAGGCGAACCGTCTCTGCGATGCCGATGGTCGCGATTCCGAGGTAATCGGCGCGAAGACGGAGCGTCGGGATCCCGAGGAGAAGGGCAAGCACACCCGACGCGACCACCGCGGCGAGGAGGCCGACGACGAATGGAAGGTCGAACCCTCCCACGATGCGGGCATCCCAAGCGCTCGGCGGAAGACCGCAGACCAAGGCCGAAGCGTAGGCGCCAACGGCATAGAAACCAGCCACGCCGATGTTGAACAACCCGGTCATGCCCCAATGCAAGTTCAGTCCGAGGGCCAGGACGGCGTAGATTCCGGCAGAGATGCCGAAGAACACGATGTAGTTGAGCACCCCGACGAGCTGTTCCATCAGCCTCGCCTCCCAAGAATCCCGGTGGGTCTCACGAGCAGCATCAGGATCAGGATGACGAACGCGACAGCCGGCTTGTAGGCAGTCGACAGGAAGGCCGTGGAGACCTCCTCACAGACGCCGATCACGACGCCGCCGACCATCGCGCCGTACGCGTTCCCCAGCCCGCCGAGGATCACGGCGGCGAAGATCGGCAACAGCAGCTGCCAACCCAGCTCCGGCATGATGAACTTGTTCTCGATGCCGATGAGAATCCCGGCCACCGCAGCGAGCGACGCACCGAGGATCCACGTCCAGACGATGACTCGCTCCGCGTTGATTCCGGTGACCCGCGCCAACGCGGCGTTGTCCGCCGTGGCTCTCATCGCCTTGCCGATCCTCGTGTGGCGCAGGAAGAGGTGAAGCAGGAGGGTCAGGCCGATGGCTGTGGCTACGATGAAGATCTGATCGGGCTTGATCTTGACTCCCAGTCCCGGGATGACCTGGGCCCGTTGGATCTTCGCGGAGTAGTACTGCGGCTGGGGACCCCAGCAGAACTGGATCAAGCTGCGCAGTCCCAGGGCGACGCCCACGGACGCGATCATGAGCGTGATGCGTCCCGCGTTCCGCAGACGACGAAACAGGATTCGGTCCAGCGTAAGGACCACGGCGCACGTCGCGACGACCGCCAGAAGAAGCGCCCCGACGAAGTCGGCGCCGAAGGAAAGCGCCCCCAGCGGGCGACCGCTGATCCCGAGCGCGGAGGCTGCCGGCAGCAGCGCGAGGGCCAGGTAGGCGCCCAGCGCCATGATGTCTCCGTGCGCGAAGTTCGAGAAACCGAGAACACTGTAGGTGAGCGACACCCCAATTCCGCCCAGCGAGAGGATCGATCCCGACACCACTCCGTAGACCAAGAGCTGGGGGATCCTCGCCAACGTCTCCATCGTCACGCACCTCCCAAGTAGAGCCGGCCGATGTCCTCATTCGCCAGGATCGCGGGCCCTTCGTCTTCGAAGCACTTCCTCCCGGCGGCCAGGACGTACCCTCGATGCGATCGCCGCAGAGACTCCTTCGCGTTCTGCTCGACGATGAGAACTGCGGTACCGCCCTGGTTGACGGCGCTGATCCGGTCGAAGATGGTCGCGGCGAGGTTGGGGGCCAGCGCGGCCGAGGGCTCGTCGAGCATCAGCAACTTCGGGTCGAGCATCAGCGCGCGCCCCATGGCCACCATCTGACGCTCCCCACCGCTCATCGTGCCCACCCGCTTCGTCTGCCGCGGACGGAGAGCCGGGAACAGCTCGTAGACTCGGTCGACGCGCCGGCGGGGAGCGTGGCGGTCGACAAACGCGCCGAGCTCAAGGTTCTCACGCACCGTCAGCGAGGGGAAGACGTTGTCGACCTGCGGCACGTACGCCAATCCCAGTCGAACGATGCGGTCGGCTGACAGGCCGGAGATCTCCCGCCCCTCAAACTCGATCTGGCCCCGCGTCAGCCTCAGAAGACCGAAGATCGTCTTCATCAATGTGGACTTGCCCGCCCCATTGGGACCGATGATCGTGACGACCTCCTCCGCATTCACGTCGAGGTCGACGCCGTGGAGGATCTGCATGTCGCCGTACCCGCTGTGCACGTCCCTAACGCTCAAGAGCGACATACTGCCCCCCGAGATACGCGTCGAGGACGCGCGGATCGCGCTGAATGTCGAAGGGACTTCCCTCTGCAAGTACGCGGCCCTCGCTCATCACGACGACGGGGTGGCAGAGGCGCATGACGAAGTCCATGTCGTGTTCAACCAGGAGAATCGTGACTCCGTACTCGGCGCAGAGCCTACGGATGGAGTCGGCCAGTCGATGGAGGAGGGTGCGATTCACACCGGCGGCGGGCTCGTCGAGCAGAAGCAGCCTCGGTTCCGACATCATGGTCCGAGCCAGCTCGAGGAGCTTCTTCTGCCCTCCCGAGAGGTTGCCGGCCCGCTCGTGGGCGACCGGAGCCAATTCGAGGAACTCGAGCACCTGCAGGGCCTTATCTCTCGCCGCATCGTCTTGCCGGGAGACGGCGCGGGGGCGAAAGAACGGGTTCCAGATGCGCTCGCCAAGCTGGTTCGCGAACGCCGTCATCAGGTTCTCGACGACCGTCATGTCCCTGAACTCGCGCGGAACCTGGAACGTCCGGCAGATTCCGGAACGAAAGACCCGGTGGGGTGCGCAGCGTGTGATGTCTCTGCCCTGAAAGCGCACGTGGCCGGCATCCGGGTGGAGGGTGCCGGTCAGCAGGTTGAACAGCGTCGTCTTTCCTGCGCCGTTCGGGCCGATCAGCCCTGTGATCGTGGCGGACTGAACGGAGAAGCTGCAGCCGTCGACAGCTCTGACCCCTCCGAACCGCTTCGACAGACGGTCGATCTCAAGCACGGTGCCTCCTCAAAAGAAAAGCCGAAAGCCTAATTAGGCTTCCGGAACGTGCGACCTACGGCCCATGGGCCGTCTGCCGCACAACTACATAACGATCGTCAACGAAAGACTACCTAGCGGACGCGTCACCTCCAGACGAGATGTGGCTTTCTGCGCTGACATTATCAGGTCACTCCTGCGCTATCCTAGCGATCGCATCCCATCGTGTCAAGACGCTGTCGAGGGTTTCGCGGGGCACGCGCCCCAAGAGGCGAGAGAACCTGCAGAAGGGGGAAATCCGCTGACCCTTGTGAGACGGCGGTCAGAGCTCGGAGGCGCATCCAGCGCGCCGTGAACGCCTTGCGCACCATCCGTCGGTAGAGGCGGAGCGAGGCCGTGGGCTCGCGAGACAGCCGACGGGATCCTCCTTTGCTTGATGGTGCCGATCGGGCTTCCGCGCTTGACTCGGTCGGCCGGCTATCGCTAGCGTGAGCGGAGCGTGAGTTCCGCCGCGACATCCGCGTCAACCGCGGCGGGAGAGGGAGCGTGACAGCATGAGAGGGAAGAGGCAGGTCGCGGTGTGCCTGGTGCTGGGCGTGGCGGTCCTCGTCTTGGCATTCTCCGCTGCAGCCGGCGAAGTGACCGAGGAGCACAAGTTCAAACTGGCCTCACGGAGGACGATCGCCTGGGAGTTCAGTGTCTACGAGCCGGGGTTCATCGAAGTCCACGCGAAGTGGGACCAGACGGTGCCCCTCGAGCTGACGCTGTACGGTCCCGGGCAACCCGAGCCCTACCTGAGGATCCAGAGCAGGAGTCCGCTGGACACACGGCTGTCGGTTCCGGCCCGCGCGCTGTCTGCGGGGACCGCGTGGCAGCTCAAGCTGACGAGCCCGGCAACGGCGCTGTCTTCTGTTGGAGAGATTGCGTTCCGGTACCCCGAGACCCTGCCGACGATCAGCCTCTTCCGCGCCACGTTGGCGCAGGTCAAGCAAGACGGGGCTACCTCCACCTACGCGGCGTTCCTGGGCGAGGAGTTCCAGCTCTCGTGGGTGGTGGCCGACACCACGGAGGTGAGCCTGGAGACGAGCTGCGGCCCGGTGCCGGCGGAGCTGCCCCCCAACATGTCGGGAGAGTGTCCGCAGTCCAGCGTGAACCTTCCGGCAGGAGACCACGGGTCGCGGCATCAGCCGCCGATCGGGAATCAAGGCTCGACGTACACGCTTGTCGCCTCCAACGACCACGGGACCAC
>JAQTVA010000055.1 GCA_028707055.1 Candidatus Bipolaricaulis sp.
CGATCGAGGTGATCGACGACCGAGCTCGCGAGTTCCGGAGCGCGGGCGCCGCGCCACGCCGCGTCGTCGACACTGCCGAACGTGGACAACTCGCGCGTCAGCCCGTCCAGGTTCCACTCATCGGGCGGGCGATCTTTGTGCGCGTAGGTCGCGACCAGCGTCTCCGCGAACTCCTCGAACAGGTCGTGTAGGTACTCCGCCAGGTCCTCTTCCGCACCCTCTGGGAACGTCCTCCCCTCCTGCCGAGGCGGAAGCAGGAACCGGTCGCGGAGCGCGTAGATCGCCTCGCGCTGCTTGGCGAGGACCAGGTCGTACTCCAGCAAGCGCTTCCGGATCTCGAAGTTTCGGCCCTCGACTCGCTTCTGCGCGCGGCGGATCGCCCCGGTGAGGAGGGTGTGCTCGATCGCCTCCCCCTCCTTCATCCCGATCCGATCCATGATCTGTCCGATGCGTTCTCCGCCGAAGATCCGCAGGAGGTCGTCCTCGAGGGAGAGGTAGAACTGCGAGGATCCAGGATCGCCCTGGCGGCCGGCGCGGCCGAGAAGTTGGTTGTCGATCCGCCGCGACTCGTGGCGCTGGCAGCCGATGACGTGGAGCCCGCCGATGTCGGCTACGCCTTCGCCGAGCTTGATGTCCGTCCCCCGGCCCGCCATGTTCGTGGCCACGGTGATCGCACCGCGCTGTCCCGCCTCGGCGACGATCTCCGCTTCCTTCTCGTGGTACTTGGCGTTCAGCACGGTGTGGGGCAGCTTGCGGGCCTTCAAGAGGTGCGAGATGAGTTCCGACTTCTCAATCGAGTTCGTGCCGACGAGCACGGGGCGCCCCTGCTCGTGCAGCCGCGCGATCTCGTCGGCGATCGCCTCGTACTTCGCCTTCCGCGTGCGGAAGATCGTGTCGGGTTTCGGCTCGCGGCGTAGGGGACGGTTCGTCGGGATCTCCAGGACGGGGAGCGCGTAGATCTGCTTGAACTCGTCCTCTTCCGTCTTCGCCGTTCCCGTCATCCCGCACAACCCGCGGTAGAGCTGGAAGTAGTGCTGCAGCGTGATCGTGGCCAGCGTCTGGGACTCACGCTGGATCGTGAGCCCTTCCTTCGCCTCGATCGCCTGATGGAGCCCGTCCGAGTAGCGCCGGTCCGGCATGAGGCGGCCGGTGAATTCGTCGACGATCATCACTCGGTCGTCCTTGACGATGTAGTGCTGCTCCTTGGTGAACATGTGCAGCGCGCGAAGCGCGTTCTCGATCGAGTGGAGCGTCTCCGCGTGCTCGGGGGAGAAGAGGTTCGGGACGCGCAGGTCGCTCTCCGCCTTGTGGATCCCTTCGTCGGTCAGGGTCAAGCGCTTCGACTCTTCGTCGATCTCGAAGTCCTCGTCACGCCGGAATCGCCGAACGAGCGAAGCGAACTTCTTGTACAGGTCGTACGACTCGGCGGTCGAGCCCGAGATGATCAGCGGCGTCCGCGCCTCGTCGATGAGGATGTTGTCGATCTCATCGACGATCGCGAAGTCAAGCGGACCCTGAACCTTGTCCCCGGACGAGAGCACCATGTTGTCCCGCAGGTAGTCGAAGCCGAACTGGTTGTTGGTTCCGTACGTGATGTCGCACGCATAGCCCGCCTGCCGCTCTTCCGGCGACGAGTCCTCCTGGAGGAGCCCCACGGAGAGGCCGAGGGATTCGTAGATTGGGCCCATCCACTCTCGATCGCGGCGCGCGAGGTAGTCGTTGACCGTCACCACATGGACCTTGCCGACGAGCGCGTTCAGGTACGCGGGGAGGGTTGCGACCAGCGTCTTCCCTTCTCCGGTCTGCATCTCGGCGATTCGGTGCTCGTCAAGGGCGATCGCGCCGAGGATCTGAACGTCGAACGGCCTGAGTCCGACGGCGCGCTCGGCGACTTCGCGGACGACGGCGAACGCCTCGGCCCGGAGATCCTGCTTGGTTTCGCCGCTCGCCAAGCGCTCGCGAAATTCGCTCGTCTTGGCGCGCAACGCATCGTCCGACAGCGCCGCGACGTCTTCGGCCATCGAGCCGACGTGCTGCATCTCACGCTCGTATCGCTTGAGCTGTTGCGCATTCGTCTGCCCCAGCAGGAAATCCAGACTCCGCCGTACGCTATCGATCGCCATGTCGGATCACGCGGTCAGTATAGGAACGGCACTTTGCGGGCGCAAGGCTCCTACGGCGCGCCGAGCGTTCTCAGCCGCTCCTGCACGAAGTCCCGCTCGTTGCGGAGCGTCATGATCTGGGCGCGCAACTCCCCATACTGAGCCGACGTGAGTCCGGCCGGGGTCGCGATCTTCGGCTCGACGATCGCGAGGGCGGACTCGATGATCTTGAGTGCGTGCTCGTAGTGTGCGCGTGCCTTCGCGACGTCGCCACGCGCCGCGTGGAGGTTGCCGAGAGCGATCTGCGCCGTCTCGAATTTCGGAGCGTCCGCCGCCAGCCGCTCGAGCTTCTCCAAGGCGGCGGTGTAGTTCCGCTCTTCGATGTCGATCGCCGCGTCGAGGTAGCGTGCCTTGTGGGCGATGTCCTCGCGGGGCGCGGACGCGAGGAGGACGTCGAGCTTCTCCTTCGCCTCGTTCGGTCTCTTTGCCTTGAGGGAGAGCTCCGCGTACGCGAGGTAGACCGACTCCTCGATGAAGCGAGTGAAGCAGCGTTCTAGGTTGGCGAGCGCGGCATCGTACTTTCCAAGTTGAGTCTGCACCGCCGCAAGGTAGAAGTACGTCTGCTGCGGCGAGAAGTCCAGGCGCATGCTCTGCTGCAACGTGACCTCCGCTTGCTGCACGGCGCCCATCTGCCACTGGGCGACGCCTCGCCCCATGAGGATGTTGGCGCGTAGGTCCCGCAACGCGACCACGGAGACAACCAGGCCGACGGCCGTCCCCGCGAGAACAGCGCTCCGCAACCCCCATCCCCGCAGCGTCAGCTTCCACGTGGCCGCCGTCCCGTATGCGGGCGACCAGGCCAGGCCACAGAAGAGGACCCCGGCGAGGGCCGAGACCGGAAGGTGCGCGGGAAAACTGACGAACGCGTGCGCCAAGAGGACCACAAGTCCGGCGGAGTAGAGGAGGAGGTCCATTCGATCGTCTTCGCTGGGGTTGCGGCGCACTCGGACCCAGAGAGACACGGGAAGGAGGACGACGAGGAGCAGGAGTGCCGCGATGCCGAGGGCGCCAAGTTCGGCGGCGACCTGGACATAGTCGTTGTGGGCTTGAGCGGCGCGCGAGATGTACCAGTCGTACGTCTCGCCGCGCGGCGTCGCCAGGAACTTCGCCTTGTACGGCACGAAGTTGATCTTGTAGTTCCCGAGCCCAACCCCGGTCAGGGGGTGGTCCTTGAGCATTTCGAGGCCGATCCACCAGTCCCACGATCGCGTTCGGCCGGAGTTTTCCTCCCACATGCGGGCGACCCACGACCGCCCGTCCGCCGAGAGTCCGACCACCGAGTTCAGCGGCCCCGAGGGCGCTTCCACCAAGAAGGTGAAGACGAGGAGCGCGAAGAGCGCGACCAGCCATCGCCGGGCGGCGCGCAGCGGCTCGATGGGGCGGAAGAGGATCCACAAGACGAGGAGAGCGACGGCCCCAAGGATCAGGGCGAGGTTCGGTCCTGCCTGTTGGACGAGCATCAGGGTGCCGAAGTTGAACGCGATGAGGACGAGGGCCACGCCGCGCAGGACGCGCGACCGAAGGCGGAGGACGAGGACAATCGACGGGAAGAGAACGTACGAGAGCAACCCGCCGAGGTACTCCTTGTTGCCGAGTGTGGAGATGATCTGCCGCAGCCCGGCGCCGGTGCTCGGGCCTCGCATCACCCCCAGATACTGCAGGAGTCCGTACAGCGACACGAGCGACACGGAGAAGAGGAACGAGAAGAGGAGCACGGTCGCGTCGCGTGGAGTGCGGGCTGCGTGCTGGATGAGCAGGAGCACCTGGAAGAACACGAACAGGAGAAGGAGGCTCTGCACGACGACGCGGCCGTTCGTCGCCTGCAGCATCGAGAAGAGCGACGCAGCAACCAGGGCCCCGAACGGAGCCGCGATCCAGGGAATCCGGATCTCCCATGTCCCGCGGCGCCACGCGTCGATTCCCCAGGCGATCGTAAGGACCGATACGGCGACCGTCGCCACGATCGTTTTCCCGTATCCGTACTCGCTGATCCCCGGCCAGATGAACAGAGGCAAGGCGAACAGAACGAACGCCAGCGCGTAGAGGAACAGGCGATCGAATCGGAAGGCGGACGGTTTTGCCTGTACAGGTCTACGTTTCGCCGACTTCCGAGACGTCGCCATGATCGACCGATTATACGGGGCCGATCGTTTGGGAGGAAAGGTCGCCTTGAGTGGAGTCGGGCTCCGGCGGGTCGGCGCGCCGGGTGGCCGCCCAGACGGCGTACAGCCCCGCCCAGATCCGCGGATGCGCGGCGACGCGCGAAAGGATGCGGCTTGGGTGGTCGATGTCCGCCTCCCGCGCGAGGAACGCGGCCAGCTCGCGATCTCGCAGCGCGGTGACAGCGGCGTCGAGGGCCGTGTCGGTCATCGAGTGGAGGAGTGCGCGCGCGGCGCTACCGAAGCGGAGCTCTCCCCCCACGGCCCGACGGCATGCGTCCTCGTACGATGCAAGCCGGTCCCGAGACGCATCGCCTTCGCGCGCGGCCCGGGCCGCCGTGCGGCCCGCGAGGCGTGCACACACGCCGCCGACGTACAACCCCCCGCCGGACCAAGGCTTCACGTGAGCGGCCGCATCGCCGACGAGGAGAACGCCGTCTCCGACGATCGGCGTCACGGGCGGAATCGGAATCGGCGCTCGCATCGACGAGACCACGCGCCCCCGCGGGAAGCGGCGCGCGACGAGGGATTCCAGGAACGGATCGGGGTCCTGTGCGCCGGGAACGGCCACGCCGACACGCCACCTTCCGGGCTCCGCCGGAACGGCCCAGGCGAAGAACCCCGGAGCCACGCTTCTTCCGAGGAAGACCTCGATCGTATCCTCTGCTTCCTCCGCCAGAATCTCGACCTGGGCGGCCTCCAGGCGCTCCTTGGGGTGCGGGAGCCCCAGCCAGGCGGCAAGGTCACTCCTGGGACCGTCTGCACCGACGAGGACGCGCGCGGCGATCTCGCTCGTCTCGCCATCCGCCTGAACCCGGAGGACCCCCGGCTCCGCCCCGACGGCCGCCGTGCCGAGTCGCACCTCGACTCCGGCCGCCACGGCCCGCTCCAGCAGCTCGCGCTCGAGAGCGGCTCGATCCACCACCACGGCCTTGTCAACCTCGGCTCGCAGCACGGCCCGCGCGTTCGGTCCCTGGAGCACAACCGCGCGGATTCGCCGCACGATCGAACGTTCCGACGCCCCGAGGGCGACGAGGGCGTGGAGGCTGACCAGTCCGGTGCACGGCGAAGGCCCCTCGATGCGGTCGCGCCGCTCGACGAGGACGACGGACGCCCCCTCCTCGGCGGCCGCACGCGCCGCGGCGGTCCCGATCGGTCCGCCCCCGACGATGACGACATCGAAAAGCGGCATGGGACCTAGAACCCCTCGGTCTTTGGGGAGCGCGTCATGATTCGGTCCACGAGGGACGACGCGTCGGCCTCTCCACGCAGCAGTTGGTCCACCGCTTCGGTGATCGGCATGTCGAGATCGTGCGCCTGGGCCATCTCTCGCACGACCCTTGTCGCGTAGATCCCCTCCGCGACCATGACCATCCCCTGGAGAATCGACTCGAGGGACTCTCCCCGCCCGAGGCGCTCGCCGACAAGGCGGTTGCGGCTGTGCCGGCTGGTGCAGGTCGTCACGAGGTCCCCGAGGCCGGACAGACCGAAGAACGTCGCGTCGTCGACGCCGAACGTTCGTCCGAAGCGGACCATCTCCGCCAAACCGCGCGCGATCAGCGCCCCGCGGCTGTTGTCTCCGTATCCGAGGCCGTCGGCGATGCCGGTCGCGATGGCGATGATGTTCTTCACCGTCGAGCACAGCTCGACGCCGCGAATGTCCGTGGACAGGTAGACGCGGAACCGGGGCGTGGCGATCGCATCGAGGAGCCGCCGCCCGAGGTCCAGGTTCCTCCCGGCGAGGACGACGGCCGTGGGGACGTCGCGCCCGACCTCCTCGGCGTGACTCGGACCGGACAGGGTGAAGATCTCGGCGTCCGGGATGTGAAACCCGATCAGCTCGGACATCGTCCGTTGCGAGTCCCGATCGAGACCCTTCGCGAGGTTGATGAGCGTCGGCGATCCCGTCAGGACGGGAGCGATCCGATGCAGAAGGTCGTTCATCCCGAACGACGGCACAGCGAGGAAGATCGCATCGGCGTCGAGCGCGACGAGCACGTCGCTCGTCACGGAGAGCCGCTCTCGGGGGAGGGCGACGCCGGGGAGGTAGTGGACGTTCTCTCGCGTCCGAGCCATCGCCTCGGCGACTTCCGGGCGGCGCGCCCACAGGATTGTGTCATGGCCCGCGTTCGCCAGCAGCCGGGCGACCGCCGTGCCCCACCCTCCCGCTCCCAGAACGGAGAGCTTCATCCTTCCGCGAGCGGCGGGAGGTCGAGCGGCCCACGCCCGCCGTTCTGCTCGCCGATCCACTGGATCGCGGCAGCCACAGGATCCTCCCCCTCGGGGACCACGATGTCCGGCGAGAGACCCACGTCCTGAACCACGCGCCCCGACGGCGTGAAGTACTCGCCCGCGGTGATCTTCAGCGCCGAACCGTCGGGGAAGTCGATCATCTGCTGGTAGACGCCCTTTCCGAACGACGTCTCGCCGATGAGAACCGCCATTCGGTTGTCCCGGATCCCGCCCGCCGTGATCTCCGCCGCACTGGCGGACCCGCGGTTGATGAGGATCGCCAACGGGAGGTTCGGAATGCGGTTCCCCTTAGAGTAGTACTTCTTGTCGCCGCTCAACCGGTCGTGAACGAGAAGGACGACGCCGTCGTCGACGAAGCGGCTGCAGACGGAGATCGCCGCCGGCATCAGCCCGCCGGGGTTGTTCCGCAGGTCGAGGATCAGCCCGCTCATCGTCTCAAGATCGAACGACGCGAGGGCCTGGTCGACTTCGATCACCGTGTCGGACTCGAAGCGCAGGATGCGGATGTAGCCGATCTTCCCGCCCTCGAGCGTCGAGCTATCGACCGGGTCGATCACGATGAGGTTGCGCACGATCGGAATGTCGACGACCTCGCCGTCTTCGTGACGAAGGGTGAGTGTGACCGTGGTTCCGATCTCCCCGCGGATGCGGCACGACGCGCCGGTGAGCGTGATCTTCTCCGTCGTCTCTCCGTCGATCGCGAGGATCTGATCGCCCGCAAGAATCCCCGCGGCCTCCGCGGGGGTCCCGACGAGCGGCGTGATCACGGTGAGGACGCCGTCCTCGATCGAGATCTCGATCCCCACACCGCTGAACTCGCCCTCGAGGCTCTCGTCGAACTGCTCTTTCTCCTCCGGGTCGAGGAACTCGCTGTACGGATCGTCCAGTTGCTGGACGACACCCTTCATCGCTCCGTACAGGGCTTTCTGATCGTCGATCTGCGCCGGCTTGTAGAAGTAGCTCTGGACGTACTGGTAGATCTGGTAGACGGGATCGAACAACCCGCTCGAGGAAGGCTGCTGCTGCGAGCCTCCGGTCCCGACTGCGCAGACCAGAAGCAGGGTTGGAAGAAGGATCCCGAAGGTTCGTTTGAACATTGCGTGCCTCATATGGTCACCCCGCTGACCCTAGGATTGTATCGGCAGAGGGTCGCCGTCGGTAGACGTGCCCTCGATCGCCGCCACACCGAGGTAGTCGCGTTGTGCTTCCGACAGGACGTCGAGCGAGACCCCAAGGGTTTCGAGCTTGAGCCGCGCCACCCGCTCGTCGAGGGCCCGAGGGACGGCGTACAGACCCGGGGAAAGCGGGTCTCGCTCCGCGAGGTAGCGTAGGGTCAACGCCTGGAGAGCGAACGAGATGTCCATGATCTCGACCGGATGGCCGTCTCCGAGCGCAAGATTGACGAGCCGGCCGTCCGCCATGAGGTCAAGCCGCCGGCCGTCGGGCAGCTCATACTCGACGATTCCCGGACGGACGGCTCGCGACGATCGGGCCGCCGCCGCGAGATCCCGAACGCTGATCTCGACGTCGAAGTGGCCGGCGTTGGCGAGGAGGACGCCGCTCTTCGCCGCCGCGAGCGCATCCCTGGCGACGACGTCGATGCACCCGGTCGCCGTGAGGACCACGTCCGCCGTGCGGATCGCGTCCTGCATCGGCGCGACGGCAAAGCCGTCCATCCACGCCTCGATCGCTTTCACGGGATCCACCTCGGTGACTGTGACGCGAGCTCCAAGCCCGCGCGCCCGTAGCGCGATCCCGCGGCCGCACCAACCGTATCCGGCGACGACGACGTCCTTGCCGGCGACGAGGAGATTGGTCGAGCGCAGGAAGGCGTCCCACACGGACTGCCCGGTCCCGTGGCGGTTGTCGAACAGGTGCTTCGTCCGCGCGTCGTTCACGGCGAACATCGGAATCGACAGCGTCCCGCGGCGGACGCGGGCACGAAGGCGCGCCACGCCCGTCGTCGTCTCCTCACACCCGCCGAGAACGCCGCCCACCCCTCGGGCGTGCAGCGCCTCCACGAGGTCGCCGCCGTCGTCGAGGATCAGGTGGGGGGATGAGTCGAGGACCTCGCCAAGGTGCTGCGCGTACTCGCCCTCGCTGACGCCGTGGCGGGCGTGGACCGAAACGCCTCTCTCCCGTGCGAGCGCACCGGCGACGTCGTCCTGGGTCGACAGCGGGTTCGAGCCCGTCACCCAGACCTCGGCTCCTCCGTCGCGGAGGAGGAGCGCCAGGCACGCCGTCTTGGCCTCGAGGTGAATGGAAAGCGCGATCCGCCGTCCGGCGAACGGCCGGTCGTTCGTGAACTCGCCGCGAAGCCGCTCGAGAAGCGGCATGTGATCCCTAGCCCACTCGATCTTCCGAGCTCCGTCCTCGTGACTCACGGGTCGCCTCCTTGCTCCGTTGGCTGATGAAGATGCCGAAGAGAATCGTGACCGCTCCCAGCGCCCCTTGCCAGGATGGGACCTCACCGAACACCGCGTACGCGAGAATCGCCGCGCCGACGGGTTCGCCGAGGGCGAGGGCCGACACGTT